>CAMDPA010000050.1 GCA_945903565.1 Devosia equisanguinis
GCGACGGCCCGCACCCTGAGATCTTTCGAGTATCCCTTCGCCATCGCGATCCCCGCCGTTGCTGCCGGTGGAATCCGAATCTGATTTGCGCGTCCGAGGGAATCCCCTGTAACTGTTTTGATTCACATCAAGTGGAAAGCGCTCTAGGCCCCAACTTGCCCCGCTCCTGCCAACCGCGCAATTGCGCGTTTGCTCGCCGTGACATGTGAAGCCTCGCTCGTATAGGCTGGACACGGATAAGGCGCGCGCGTGGGGAGCAGCATGAACCCGGTGGAATTAGTCGTAGAGGGCAATGGCGTCGAGTCGATCGATGAGCTGGCACGGCGTTTCGGTTTGTCGCGCGAGGACGCCGAGGCCGTTGTCGCCAGCGTGGTGCCGCAGGTCGCGCAACGGATCGAACGCATCACGCTGTCGCGCGGCGGCGTGGCCGATGTGATGGCGATGCTCGGCGAGGCGGGTGGGGGCAGCCTCGCGGCGATCGGCAGCGATGAAGGACGCAGCCAGGGCAATGCGGCTCTGGAGCAGATTTTCGGCAACCGCGATGGGAGCCGGGCGGTCGCGGCGCGCGCATCGCTCGGCAGCGGCATCGGCGCATCGATCATCCAGGCGATGCTGCCCTACATCGTCTCGATGGTGATGAAATCCCTGACCGGGCGGATGAGCGGTGGTCTCGGCGACATCGTGTCGAAGATCCCCAACCTGGGCGGCGGCAGGGCAGCCCCGCCAAGCGGCGGCCGCATGGACCTGCCGATGCCGTTTCCTTCGGGTGGCGGGGGCGGCGGGTCGCCGTTTCCGTTTCCCTCGGGCGGCGGCGCACCGCTGCCGGGCCCCGACGGCATGTCGGCACCCGGCCGCAATCCCTACGGCGACTTGTCGGACGTGATCCGTGGCGGCGGGGCCAACGCGAGCACCGGTGGCAGCCCGCTATGGCGGATGGTGCGCAATGTGCTGGGCGGCGCGCTCGGCTTTCAGAGCCGAGGTGTCGTCAGCTGGATCGTGCGCATGGTCGTGCTGCGCTACGGCTGGAGCCTTCTGCGCGCCGTGTTGAGGCGCGCCTTCATGGGACGTTGAAGTAGTCGAGCCATTACTGCTTTGCAGCAGCCTTTGCCTTGGGTCGCGCTTTTGCCCTGGGGCGGTTCACGCCTCCGCCGACCAGCGGACGGCAGGGGCGCGCCTCGGCCTGGCAACCCCATGTGCCCGTCGGCTGAGCGCACCTCATGCGACGGCTGGCGGCGATCCGCCAGCTTCCCCAATGGTCGCCATATTCCAAGGCCGTGAAGCTCGACCAACTCGAGACCGCTGCCCGCTCCGCAGCGGCGCGTGAGGCTTCGCCACCGCTCGAACCAGTGTGAAAATGATCCGACATGCACCAGCGGCCGCCTTCGGCGCGCTGATTGTGGAAGTCTTCGAGGGCTTGCGCCGCGAGCGGGGCGGACCATGCCGTGGCAGTCAATGCAATCAACGCCAAACTGGTTTGAAGACGCCTCATGTCAATGCCCTTTCGAGTGCAGGCGGAAGCTCCGAATCAATGCCTTATCCACAGCTACAACACTCGCAGTCCAATTTTGAATAGTGGTCAGATTCATTGGCTCGGATTTGAAGATGGCGTGGCTTGGCGGCGACACTCTGATCAAAGGCGTGCTGCTTAGGGTTGTGCTTGCTGTGAACCGTTCGTCGTTTCGGGTTGACCCCACGGCCCCGCAGCCGTTGGTGTTTGAATAGTTGTAGCGTCGCGATTCGACCGCGATGTGTCGCTACCACCATCCATAGGACGCAGTGCCACCACGAGAGGTCGCGGAAATGCCTGTTCGCCAGCTCTCGCCCGAAACGATCAACCGCATTGCCGCCGGCGAGGTGATCGAGCGGCCGGCCAGCGTGGTCAAGGAGCTCGTTGAGAACGCGCTCGACGCCGGGGCAACCGACATCGAAGTCGTGACGTCCGGCGGGGGCATTGCGCTGATCCGGGTGAGCGACAACGGCAGCGGCATGGCGGCGGCCGATTTGGCGCTGTGCGTGGAACGGCACGCTACCTCCAAGCTCTCGACGGAGGATCTGCTCGACATCCGCACCATGGGGTTCCGCGGCGAGGCGCTTCCCTCGATCGGGTCGATCGCGCATCTGTCGATCACGACGCGGCTTGCGGGCAGCCGCGAGGCGTTGGCGATCACCGTCGATCGCGGCGTGAAGGGCCCGGTGAAGCCTGCCGCGCACAATGCCGGCACCCGCGTCGAGGTGCGCGAATTGTTCTCGGCGACACCGGCACGGCTCAAGTTCATGAAGTCGGAGTTGGCTGAAAATCGAGCCATTTCCGAGATCGTCAAGCGCATCGCGATGGCGTGGCCGGCGGTCGGCTTCACGCTGACGACGGGCGAGCGCACGGGGTTGCGGCTCAACGCCTGCGCCAACGATCCGGCGGGGCGACTCGAACGGCTCGGTCGCATCATGGGCCGCGAGTTCATGACCGATGCCGTGATGCTCGACGGTGCGCGCGAGGGCGTGTCGGTGTCCGGTTTCGCAGGCCTGCCGACGCTCAACCGGCCCGATGCGGCGATGCAGTTCCTGTTCGTCAACGGAAGGCCGGTGCGCGACCGGCTGCTGGTTGGCGCCGTGCGGGCGGCCTACGGCGATATGCTGCCGCGCGGGCGCCATCCGCTGCTGGCGCTGTTCCTCGATCTTGATCCGCACGAGGTCGACGTCAACGTGCATCCGGCCAAGACGGAGGTGCGGTTTCGCGATTCGGGCGCGGCGCGAAGCCTGATCATCGGCGGACTGCGCGATGCCTTGGCGCGCGCGGGGCATCGGGCGACGGTCGCCGGTGGTGCGGCGGCGCTCGATATGCTGGCGCGCCGGGGAAGCGAGACGGGCGATGCGAGTGCGGGGCCGAACGCGCCGCTGCCGGCATCACGCGGCTCGGGCTACGATCGCACGGGATGGTCGCCGCAGCCGTCCCGCGGTGTGCCGCCCGGATATGGGCCGGGGCTGGCCGAGGCGATGCAGGCGCCGCTCGAAGGCTTCGATCTGCCGAGCGCGGATACGGCCGCCGGCACAACCCCGGTCGAGCCGGCGATGCGCGAGCGGCCGCTCGGTGCTGCCCGCGCGCAGTTGCACGAGACCTACATCGTCGCCGAAACCGCCGACGGTATCGTCATTGTCGACCAGCACGCCGCGCACGAGCGGCTTGTCTATGAGCGCCTCAAAACGATGCTGGCGGAAGGCGGCGTCGCGCGGCAGGGCCTGCTGATGCCGGAAGTGGTGGAGCTCGATCCCGACGCCGTCGATGCGCTCGCGGATGCGAGCGACGAGCTGGCAAAGCTTGGACTTTGCCTGGAGCCGTTCGGGGCGTCGTCGGTGATCGTGCGCGAAGTGCCCGCGCTGCTCGGCAAGACCGATGTCGCGGGGCTCGTGAAGGATCTCGCCGCCGACGTGCTCGGCGAAGGTGGCGGCCTGCTGCTGATGGAGCGGCTGGAGGCGGTGGCGTCGACGATGGCGTGTCATGGCAGTGTGCGTGCGGGACGTCGTCTCACCCCGGAAGAGATGAATGCGCTGCTGCGCGAGATGGAAGCGACGCCGAAAGCCGGCCAGTGCAATCACGGCCGCCCGACCTATGTCGAACTGAAGCGCAACGACATCGAACGCTTGTTCGGGCGCAGGTGAGGGCGGCGATCGGTTGTTCCCGGAAACGCGCAATCGGTAACGGGCAGTTAATACCTTGCCCCTACAAATGGTGCCATTGACAACCGCATTGCGGAAGCGAGGCCAACAATGGCGCTAGAAGACGGGACCAGTTTCCCCATTGCAGAAGACAGCCTGACGGACCTTGCCAAGAAACTGGTCACAGCGCTGCAAAAGCCCGAAACCGTCAGCATTGGATCATTTGCTTCGATCGTCGAACGCCTGCATGGCGAGTTGACGATGATGAAGGACCATCAAGAGTTCATCACGACAGCTTCGGACGCGATCGAGAACGACTGGCCCGAACCGACCGAGCCAGGCTCGATGCCGGCGGTGCTGACCCCGGGCCAGGTCGAGATCCTCAGCGCCGTGCTGGCGCCGGAGTGAATTGATCGCAGGCGGCTTGATGGCAGGCGGTCGGGCGGATGGTCAGCGTCACGGCTTGATCTGCCGGGCCAGGATCGCGGCCTCCACGCGGTTGCGCACCTGCAGTTTCTCCATGATGATGGACATGTAGTGCTTGACGGTCTTCTCGCTGAGACCGAGTTCCCGGGCCACCTCCTTGTTCGTCAGTCCGCCCCCCACCCCTTTCAGCACTTGCATCTCGCGGTGCGTCAAGCACATGTCGAGGTCGCCGGCGTTGCTTGCGCCGCTGAGCAGGCGCGCCGCCAACGTGGGCGACACCAGAGTTTCGCCCCGGCGGACGGCATGGACCGTGTCGACGAGCTGCGGCCCCGCGATGCTTTTCAGGATATAGGCGTGTGCTCCAGCCTGCAGCGCCGAACGCACATAATCCCCGCCTTCAAGGCTCGTCAGGATGATGATCCTTATTTCAGGATTGGCGGCTGAGATCGTGCGCGTCGCGGAGATGCCGCCACCTTGAATGCGAATGCCCAGAAAGATAATATTGGGGGACGCGTCCATGCAGATGCGCACGGCATCATCGGCGGTCGCGCCCTGGGCCACGACGACGATCTGCTCAATGGTCTTCAAGGCTTCGACAATCCCCATGCGATAGATGGGGTCGCGATCGACCACGGCAATGCGAATGCAAGAAGACATGACGGGCCAATCGCTCCGCGCTGAGAACGCGTGATCACGGCCGGCCGAGGCAATGCTGGCCGTAGTGATTATCGGGGCGGGAAATACGGCAGGTTCGGCGACTGGCTCAGAGGTCGCGCGGCACCTCAAGCTCGAGCGGCGAACAGCTAAACAGCAGTGGAGGCGCCATGCCTTGCTCGACAAACGACATCACAAGCTCTCCTGAAGAAGCAACGAGTGGAACAAGCCTGCCCTGATGGGCCAGGCGATTTCGAGCGCATCCTCGGAGAGGCCTACGCTGGCACGTACGTCGGGAGCGCAACGCGGCAATGCAAGGCTTCGCGCCTCGCGACAAAGTGGCGAATTGATTCAGATCAATGGCGCCAGAAGCCCTAAAGGACGAGCGCGACCGGCACTTTCGCGGCACGCTTTTTTGACTGGTACGATGCTGCCAAAGTCGCGGTATGCTGCATCATGGAGAGTGCGCGCGCGTTGGCAGGGGAGAGGCACACGATGAGGCAACCGGTCGTTCGAGGGACTACGTTCGTGGCCGCGGCCGCCATCGGTGCGCTGTGCCATGTCGTGCCGGCGGCGGCCGACGAGGTCGCGGATTTCTACAAGGGGCGCCCGCTCAACATCATCGTCGGCTATGGCCCCGGTGGCGGTTACGACGCCTACACCCGGGCGCTGGCGGGTCACATGAGCCGCTTCATTCCCGGCAGTCCGCAACTGGTCGTCCAGTACATGCCGGGCGCGGGCAGTTTGCGGGCGGCGAACTTCATCGCCAACGTCGCGCCCAAGGATGGCTCCACGCTCGGCGTGTTCTCGGTTACGACGGCGCTGGAGCCGCTGTTTGGCAATTCGGCCGCGCAGTTCGACACGACCCGGTTCAACTGGATCGGCAACATGTTCTCCGACGAGGCTGCCTGCGGCACGTGGAAATCGAGCGGCATCGGCAGTTTGAAGGACGTGATCGGCGCCAAGGCGGAAGTGGCGTTCGGCGCGACGGGGCCGGGCTCGGCGGGGAACCAGCAGGCGCTCGTGCTCAAGAGCCTGCTCGGCGCGAACCTCAAGGTGATCCAGGGCTACAAGGGCATCAAGGAAGTCGGGCTGGCGCTGGAGCGCGGTGAGTTGCAGGCGGCGTGCGCGCTATCGGTCGCGGTCGTCAAGTCGACGTTCGATGCGGACTATCGCGCGGGCAATCTCAAAATGCTGGTGCAGCTTGGCCGCGAGAAGGCGCCCTACTTCGGCGATACGTTCCACTTCTACAGCGCGGATCTCACCGCCGAGCAGCGCGCAATCGCGGACCTCGTGTACGGCCAGTCAGACGTATCGCGGCCGCTGATCGGGCCACCGGACATGCCGCCTGCGATCCTCGCCGCGTTGCGCAAGGCGATGTCGGATACGTTGGCGGACGCGACGTTCCTGGCGGCGGCTGCGAAGATGAACGTCGACATCACGCCAATGTCGGGCGAGGCCACGACCAAGCGGGTGGCCGAGTTCCTGAAGACGCCACCGGATATCGTGCAGAAGGCGAAGGTGTTGATGGGGCCGTAAGGCGGCGAGCCGGCTCGACTCGTCGGTTCCGTGTCTTCCTTTTCAATGTCATGCCGCGAAGGCGCGAACATAGGCAGTTGGGAAACCTCAAACACACCACTGCGTCCCCGGACGAGCGATCCGACCGTTTTGCTTGGTCGTGCGATTCACGACTTCGGTGAAGAAACCTCAGTCGATCGCACGACACGGTCGGAGCGTGAAGATGCGGGGTCTTTACCCCCATCAGAAGTGTAAAGATCCCGGATAGCCTCGCTATACTCGGCTTCCGGGAACGCAAACCGAGAGGGAAGCGGTCTTAACTTTGCGCCAATGCGCGCAGGCGGCCATGACGGCAGGGAGTGAGCATACCGTTCGTCGCCAAACAACTTGTACACTTCACGCTTGCCCTTCCATTGGACTTCGCCGCGTTGACGCGCTTGTTCAACTGAAACTACGAGGCCACGACGAGCGGCTTGAGGGCTGTGGCTGTGCGACGAGAGGGTCAGACCCGCAGAGGGTCTGACCCAGACAATCGCCGTAACCGGCCCTACCCCTTGATGTCCCACCAGTAGAAGCCGTTGGCGGTGCCGGTGCCGGCGAGGGAGCGGTAGCACGGGACGTAGTCGAGCTCGTGCATTTCGGTTTTCATTGGCTCGAGCAGGCCGGCCAGCGAGATCCACGACTTGAGCTCGGACGTGCCCGACTGCAGCTCCTTGAGCGGGATCGCGCACAAGGTCTCCTTGTCCTTGCGCTTCAGGGCGGTCACGAACTTGCGGTCGAAGTCCTCGTCGATCACGAAGTGGCTCATGCCGCCGGACGCGAACACGGCGACGCGCTTGTCGCTCGGCCAGCTCTCGATCGCCTTCCGCACGATTTCGCCGAAGCGGTAGACGCGGCGGGCGGTCGGCTGGTTGGGCGGGAAAAACGTGTTCTGGTAGACGGGCACGTTCGGTACGACCTTGTCGAGCATCACCTGGCGGTAGATGTGGCCGAACGCGTGGCTGGCGCCGTTGCGCGTTTTCGTCGGCCAGTTCTTGCAGGCGGTGACGTCGAACTCGTTTTCCATCATCGTGTTGATGATGTGCAGGCCCAGATCCGGCACGCCGGGATATTCGGTGTACGTGTCCGCGGCGTGGCCGTGCTCGGCCTCCGCCACGCCCGGCGGCATCTTGGCGAGGGCGGCCTTGTCCTGGGGATGGTGCGGGATCTTGTCGCCGTAGAACACCATGAATGGCGGGTTCAGCGTGTCGGTCTCGTAGATCTCGTTCTGGTCGTTGCCGAGAATGACGGCGATGTCGGGCTTCACCTCCGCCCACTTGTCGGCGAGCTTGCCCATCGCGACGTGGCAGCGCGCGTGATAGCCTTTCTGCGCCTCGAACGACGCCTTCTTGTCGAGACCCTCGTCCTTGCGCAGGGCGACCAGCTCGTCGAAGCTCAACTCGCGGTCGCGGAAGGGATGCTTGCGGGCCTTGTCGGCGATGACGCGCAATTGCCACTGCTCGACCGTGGTGTGCAGCTGGGGGCCGTGGGTGGTGGCCATCGCCAGCACGATCTTCGCCATGGTGGTTCTCCTGAGTGGTTTTTCGTCAATTTGACCTGATTTGAGGGACAACACACTCCCGATGCTATTCGGGGTCAAGTCCCAACCGGCAGGAGCGCGGCACCGCGCCGGTTGCGGTCTGCGTGCGCGCGGCATAAACAGGGCGCAAGGCACGAGAATCACTGCAAACGGCACGTTGAAGCTGCGCCCACGGGCGCCGCATCGGCCGCGCGAGGGCCATCATGGACCGTATCAAGATCATCGGCGGGCAGCGGCTTTCGGGCACGATGCCGATTTCCGGCGCGAAGAACGCGGCGTTGCCACTGCTCATCGCGAGCCTGCTCACGTCCGACCGGCTGACGCTCAAGAACATGCCCAACCTCGCCGATGTGGCGTTGCTGGCGCGCATTCTGCGCAACCACGGTGTCGATCATCTGATCGAGGGCAAGCGTGCGCAGCCGAACGTGCATGTCGGGGAAACCTACCATTTGACGGCACGCGATATCGTCGACACCACGGCGCCCTACGACATGGTCTCGAAGATGCGGGCCAGCTTCTGGGTGCTGGCGCCGTTGCTCGCGCGCTGCGGCGAGGCCAAGGTTTCATTGCCGGGCGGGTGCGCGATCGGCACGCGGCCGGTGGATCTGCACTTGCAGGCGATGAAGGCGCTCGGCGCGGAAATCGACATCGACGCCGGCTATGTCGTCGCGAAGGCGCCGAAGGGGTTGCGTGGCAATCGGATCGTGTTCCCGAAGGTCTCCGTGGGCGCCACGCATGCCGCGCTGCTGGGGGCCTCGTTGTGCCGCGGCGAGACCGTGATCGACAACGCCGCACGCGAGCCTGAGATCGGCGACGTCGCGCACTGCCTCATCAAGATGGGCGCGCTGATCGAGGGCATCGGCACCTCGACGTTGCGCATCCAGGGCCGCGACCGGCTCGAAGGTGCGACGCATACCGTGCTGCCCGATCGCATCGAGGCCGGCACGTTCGCGATGGTGGTCGCGGCGACCGGCGGCGACGTGGTGCTCGAAGGCGCCAAGCGTTCGCTGCTCGATACGGCGATCGACGCACTGGTGCAGACCGGCACCGAAGTTACGGATACGCCGACCGGCCTGCGCATCGTGCGCAACGGCCACCACATCGAGCCGATCTCGGTGGAGACGCAGCCGTTCCCCGGTTTCCCGACGGATCTGCAGGCGCAGTTCATGGCGCTGATGACGCGCGCCAAGGGCACCAGCGTGATCCGCGAGACGATCTTCGAGAACCGCTTCATGCACGTGCAGGAGCTGGCGCGTCTGGGCGCCGACATTCATCTGCACGGCGATACGGCGACCATCAAGGGCGTGCGGCAGTTGAAGGGCGCGCCCGTGATGGCCACCGATCTGCGCGCGTCGGTTTCGCTTGTCATTGCCGGGCTGATGGCCGAAGGCGAGACGATGATCAACCGCGTGTATCACCTCGACCGCGGCTTCGAGCGGCTGGAGGAGAAGCTGTCGGCCTGCGGCGCGCAGATCGAGCGGATCACTGGTTGATATCGAGACTTCGATGGGTGTTCGCGCGGAGCCAGTAGCGGAGGCCGAGGTCGCCATCGTCGGGCAGGGCCCGGTTGGCGCGCGCTTGCCAACCTCGCCTGAAAGCTCGCGATGATGCTGCGCCGTGGCGGTTCTGCCGAGCGGCTATTTGCCAGCTACGGCTCACCGCATCAGCAGCATCGGGCACTCGAGCCCGGCGGCTAGGGGGCGCAGATCGCCGTCCACGGGCACCAGCAGGCCGCCGAACTGGCCGATGACGAGGCCCGGCTGCAAGCGGCGCAACGCTTCGGCTGCGGCGGCTTCGGCACCTCGTGCAAGTGTGCCGGCTGCGAGCCGCCCCGTTTCGCGCCCGGCCATCACAAGACGCGCGGTGGCCTCGATCTCGGCCAACTCATGCTCGAGCGCGGCGATTGGGCAGACGAGCACCTCGATCTCCCGCACTGCTGCCAACCGGTCAGCCACGCTCAACATGGCGGACAGCAGATCGGCCTGCTCCACCGCGATGACGATCGGCCCCGTGGTACGCTGCGCGTTCGGGCCGACGACGAGCAATCCCGTGGTGTCCTGAACACTTTCGAACAACGACTTGAACGAAGGACACGCCGGCGAGGTGAACGGTTCCGCCAGCGCGACGGCGTTCCAAGGGCCATACGCCGCGCACGCCGTCGTCAAGGCATTGACCGGTTCGTCGCGGATCACGCGCGGCCTGACGTTGATCTCCGCCGCGCGCGCCAATGCGGACAGCTCCGCATGGAATGCGGCGGATGCAAAACGGAACTCGCGTTCCATGTCCTCGCAACAGATCGCGCGGCTCGCCCGGCCGGACAGGGAAATCTCGCGCGCGAACGGATAGCTCGCGAGTTCGATCAATTGCTGGTCCTCGACGAACAGGCTCTCGATCTCGGACTGGAACGCGCGGGCGAGCCACACGGCGGCTTCCAGCGCGATCGGACTTGACCGGCCGCTGCACGCCTGCACAACGACCCGGCCCTTGGCCTCGCCTGCTTCCGCGATATGGATCATGACGCGACGCTCAACTAATCTGGCTATTCGCCTTGCCGCCATCGTCATCGTCGCCGCGGCGGCCGAACGCCCGGGCGCGCTCGGCGAAGGCCTGCAGCTTGTCCTCGACCAACCGGTTGACGGTGCCGGGCTCGAATACTCCGGCCTCGCCGCGCATGCCCGCCTTGATGCCGGTCAAGATCTCGATGCCTTCGTCGATATGCGACACCGCGTGGATCCCGAATCTGCCTTGCCGCGACGCCTCCACCACATCCTCGCGCAGCATCAAGTGTTGCACATTGGCCTTGGGGATCAGCACGCCCTGGTGGCCGGTGAGACCGCGCGCCTTGCACACGTCGAAGAAGCCCTCGATCTTCTCGTTGGCGCCGCCGATCGGCTGCACTTCGCCCCACTGATTGACCGAGCCCGTCACCGCGTAACCCTGGTGAATCGGCACGTCGGCCAACGCGGAGAGTAGTGCGTAAAGCTCGGTCGACGACGCGCTGTCGCCGTCGATGCCGCCGTAGGACTGTTCGAAGACGAGGCTTGCGGCCATCGCCAGCGGCACGTTCTGGGCGAAGCGGCCGGCCATGAAGCCCCACAGGATCATCACGCCCTTGGAATGCAAGGGGCCGCCAAGATTGACCTCGCGCTCGATGTCGACGACGCGGCCCTGGCCCATGCGGACGCGCGCCGTGATCCGCGAAGGCCGGCCAAACGAGAAGGTGCCAAGCTGCAGCACGGACAGCGCGTTGATTTGCCCGACCTTGGCGCCGTCGGTGTCGATGAACACGATGTCGCGGCCGATCGATTCCTGAGTGCGGTCGCGCATCCGGTCCGAGCGTTGGACGTGTTCGTCGATGGCGCGCGACACGTCCTCGCGCGTGATAGCAGCGTGCCCGGACTTGGCGGCCCAGTAGTCGGCTTCGCGCAGGATGTCGGAGATCCGGCCGACCTCGATCGACAACCGCTCGCGGTCGCTGGCAAGGCGGGCGCCTTCTTCCAGCACGCGCGCAACGCCGCCGGCGTCAACCGGCTTGAGGCTGTGCGTTCGGGCGATGGAAGCCAATACGCGGGCGTAGTCGCGATAGTTCTCGGGCGAGCGCGCGATAGTGTCGTCGAAGTCGGCCTGGACTTTGAAGAGGCCGAGGAAATCCGGGTCGTTCTGGCTCAGCAGATAATACAGTTCGCGATCGCCGGTCAGCACGACTTTCACATCGAGCGGGATCGGTTCTGGATCGAGGGTCTGCGCGGAGATCATGCCCGCGGCCTCGGCCGGTTGCTCGATCTTGATCTCGCGCGCCTTCATCGCGCGCTTCAAGGCTTCGTACGCGAACGGTGACAATAGTAGTTTGCGCGCGTCGAGCAGCAGGTACCCGCCGTTGGCGCGATGCAGCGCGCCGGACTTGATCAGCAGGAAGTCGGTCATCAGCGCGCCCATCTGCGCGATGTGGTCGACCCGGCCGATCAGATTGGCGTAGGTGGGGTTGATCTCCTCCACGATCGGTGCATGCGCGCGGTCGACGCCATTGCCGACGACGACATTGACCATGTAGCGGCGAAAACGCGGGTCGCGCGAGGTATCGACCGGCTGCTTGACGATCTGGCTCTCGTCCTCGTTGGTCGCGAGGAACAGGCCGACGTTGCGCACGAGATCCTTGTGGGCTGCTTCCAAGTGGGCGATTGCATCGGGCACATCCGTGAATGCCGCCTTGATGTCGTCGAGCGCCTCGATCACGGCAATGGTGGCGATTTCCTCGTTCAGCTCAGACAACCGCGCGCGGCGCTGCTTGTCCGTCTTCGGAACCGCCTCGAGGATCTGCTCCAGCTCTTTCTGAAGTCCCTCGATCTTGACCTCGACGCCCTTCTTCATCTCATCGGGCAGGCCTGCGAAGGTCTCGGGCTTGACGACCTTGCCTTCGTGCATCGGCGCCATGCCGAAGCCGGTCGGGGTGCGCAGGATCGCGATATTCTGCGCTTGCGCCCTGCGGCTCAAGGCTTCGAACTGCTCTTCCTGGGTGGCGCGGAACTCCTGTTCGATCGAGCGCCGGCGGGTCTGGGATTCCTCGCCTTCGAAAGCGGACGGCAGCGTGACGCGCAGCTCGTCGACCGCAGCGACCATGCCCTTCTCGAGCAGCCGCGCCCGGCCGACCGGCAACTTGAGCGCGCGGGGACGGTTGGGGTTTTCGAAGTTGTAGACGTAGACCCAATCCGGCGGTGCGGGGAGCGCGACGGCCTTGTCGGTGAGGAATGCGCGCACGGCCGTGGTCTTGCCCGAGGCCGGCGGGCCCAGAACGAAGATATTGTAGTCGTTGGCCTTCATGTTGGCGCCGAATTCGATCGCGCGCAGGGCCCGGTCCTGGCCGATGAGACCAGAGATCGGCTCGAGTTCGGCTGTCGTGGCAAAGCCCAGGGTTGCCGAATCGATCGAGCGGCGCAGTTCATCGGCCGCCAGCGGCTCGGGATGAGCTGCAACGGTAAGTGGGCCTCCGTCGGGCTGCGTCGGCCCCCCGGCCACGGACAAACCCGGCTTGCCTTCGCGTCCACGCTTGAAGAACATGCGTACTGGCCTCATGGAAATCGACGTGCAGTCTTAGGCTGGGCCGCGCCCGCGTGAAAGAGCCCCAGAGCGGCGGCGCGGTTGGATTGGTCCGTTCTGGGAGGGGGCGTGAAACAAGGCAAAGCACGGTGAACAGTCACGGCGCTGATGGCAACAAGATGACCGATCGAGTTCGAGTAGAAACACCGCTGGAGGACGGCCGCCAGTCGCCCGCCGCGGCAGCGATCGCGCGGGGCGTGCGGCGGCATCTGCTCACGCTCGGTTTGGCGTCGGTAACCGAGCTGACGCTGGCCAGCGGCCGCCGGGCCGACGTCGTGGCGTTAACCGAGAAGGGCGAAATCTGGATCATCGAGATCAAGTCTGGGGTCGCGGACTTCCGGGCCGACACCAAGTGGCCCGAGTACGAGGCCTATGCCGACCGCCTGTTGTTCGCGGTCGCACCGGACTTCCCCGTCGATATCCTGCCGCTGGAGACGGGCCTCATGCTTGCCGATGCCTACGGCGCGGAGATCGTGCGGCCCGCCCCGCTGAAACCGCTGCCGGCGGCGCGCCGCAAGGCGATGACGATGCGGATCGCGCGCGCGGCGGCATTGCGCCTGCATTTGCTCGCCGATCCTGACTTCGTGCGCGAGCGGGCGGAATAGGCGCGGCAATTTTCGATAAACTCGAAACGATCCGGCAACCGCTGCTTCACGCTTAATTCGGGCCGTTTGGCTTCGACGTTGATTCGCATAAAAACCGAACTATTCCAGCAAGTAAGTCTCATCACTTCCTAGGCAAAGGTTAGCGACAAGACTAAAAATCCCCGAGGCGACAACATGAAATTCGTGGCTGGTTTAATCCCGGCGTGCCGCCGAAGCGAGGCAGGCTCCGTCACCATTATTTTCGGGATGACCTCGATGGTTGCCTTCGGCGCTATCGGTCTTGCGCTCGACTACAACCGCGCGCTCAGCATGAAGAAAAAGCTGCAAATAGCGGTCGACCAGAGCGCGATCGCCGGCGCGAGCCTGCCAGCCACCGCCAATCAGAACCGCATCAACATGGCGCAGCGCTTTTTCGGCACCAATCTGACCGGCACCGCACTTTCCACCCTGACGCCTTCGATCGCGGCAAGCAACGCGGGCGTGACGGTAACCGCGACCTACGCCTATCCTACCGTTCTGATGAAGCTGTGGCGGGTCGATACGCTCGATCTGCGCGCCAGAAGCGTTGCACGCTCGCAGGTGCAGAACGGCGGCGTCGCCTGCCTGATCGCGCTCAATCCGACGTCGGACAATGGCCTGCACCTGCAAGGCGTCAACAAGCTGACCTCGAACGACTGCTGGGCATGGGTGAACTCGACCCATCCCTATTCGATCAACGCAGTCGGGGCCTCACTTGGCAAGGCACAGGGCTTCTGCACGGCAGGTGGCGTGTTAGGCGCCGAGCACTTCCTGCCGTCGCCCTACACGCAATGCGATCCGATCCCCGATCCGTTCGCCGACAAGGTCGCACCGGCCGACGGCGCTTGCACCGAGACCAACATGTCGCTGAAGAAAGGTCCGCATACTCTAAACCCCGGCACCTACTGCGGTGGTCTGGTGTTGAAGCCTCAGGCAGAGGTGACGTTCAATCCCGGCGTCTACATCATCAAGAACGGCATGTTCGAGGTGCAAGGCCAATCAACCGCCGTCGGAAATGGCGTGGTAATGGTCTTCAAGGGCGCGAACGCGGAGCTCATCGTGCGCGGTGGCGGCTCGGTTTCCTTCAAGGCGCCGGGAACCGCCGCGACCAACGTCGCAGGGCTCAACGGCTTCGTGTTCTTCCAGGACAAGACGACGACGCAGGCCGGACGCACGACCATCATCCAGGGCGGCGGCGACGTGAAAATCGAGGGCATCCTGTATCTGCCGACATGGCGCGTCGACATCGGCGGCAACGGCGACGTCAACCAGATGTCGCAGTATTTTACGATGGTGGCCGACAGCTTCTACATGGAAGGCAACGGCAAGCTTTACCTGACGTCGGATGCCGGCGGCGCGGGTCTTCCCGATCTGATGCCGCGCATCAAGAACGGCCCGCAGCTGATCGAGTAAGAGCGGCAGTCAATCCTGGCCCTCGGCAAGCCCTTCGCTCTTGAGCACCTTGGTCAGCGCCAAATTCTGGGTAACCTGTTGGCTCGATGACCCACCCTTCGAGGCCCTGCGCAGCATCGCCTCCGCCTGATCGACCTTGCGCTCCAGCAGCAGGCTCATCGCCATGTTGTTGAGCACTGCGGAGTTGTTCGGCGAGAGTTCGAGCGCCTTGGAGAAATGGCGTTGCGCCTCCTTTTGCCGGCCAAGGCTCGATTCGGCGACACCCAGGCCCGACAATACGCGCCAATCCTTGGCTGGCGTAGCGGCTGCGGCCTTCAGCACCTTCGCGGCCTTTTCGGTTTGGCCAAGCTCGAGCGCCAGCAACCCCTGCTCGACCTGAAGGGCATGCTCGGCGGGGCTGGTCTCGACGGCCGTATCCAACATGGCCAACGCCTCCGGACGCTTTCCCGACTTCTTCAGCGCGCGTGCGTACGACAACGCGAGCTGAGGATTCCTGGGATCGGCGGTGTGGGCGCGGGCGAACTCGGCCAGCGATTGTGGCGCCTCGGATATCTGGGCGAGCTGCGGCGGCCGGGCCGGCACCGGCTTGTCGGCGGCAACCGTTCTTGTGGCGTCGGCAGCGGCGAACGGGGCGTTTGCATCGCCAACAGGGCCGGAGATGAGGTTGGCGGAGCAAGCGGCAAGGGCGCTGGAGGTGAATAGTGCCGCCACGCGGGTCGCAGCACGCGCTTCAACTCTCAGCCAGTTCGGAATTGTCGTCATCGTGCTGCTCCACGCCGGTTGCCGTCGCCCTGACTCGTCCTCACAACTATGCCGTCCTGGCAATTCCTTGCCGGCATGGGGCGTCCGTTAAGGACTGATAAATCCCGAGCCTGCAGACTGACCGCTAGGGTGATTCCGTCTGCCGGCACGTGCTCCGTCTTTGGGTTCTCCCTGATTTCCACATCCGCTCAGCCGGAGCACAGCGCGCCGGCAGGCGAAATGCGGCACGTGGACGAAGGCTCGCCAGCAGGAGACGGCGATGGTAGATCAGAGCGCGCCGGATCAGGCCCTCCTGCGTTCCAGGCTGGAATTTCCTGTGTGGCACGTCGCGTTCGCGCGCTCGTACGCCGCATGGAGCAACGCGCCGAGCGATCTCAAAGGGCCGCTGCTGCTTTCGGGCCCGGCGCTCACCAAGGCCGAGAGTTGGCTGGTTGCGTGTCCGGAACGGCTGTCCGACAGCGAGAAGCGGTTCATCGTGCGCAGCATTGCGCAGCGCGCCAGAGAGCCGAATCCGAAGCCCTTGGCGAAACGACGGGGCTCCGTCCGGCGTCGAATCGGTTGGCAGCGGCAGAGCGACCGCAGCCTTTGGCAGCTCCTCGCTGTGATCATCGTGGGACTGTGGGTGTTCGCGCCGGATTTCATCAAACAGACAATGGAACAGGCGATCAACAGCCCTGACGCGAACCAGGATCTGAAGAGCGGGCCGATCGTCGTCGCGACACCCAACGCCAAGGACGATCCGGAAACGTCCACGACGCATACCCCAACGCCGGCTCGCGGAGCAGGCGTGACGGCTCGCCCGTCCGATGGTGTCGAGACCGAGCCGGCCGTTCCGCCTATGCCGGAGCCGCCACCGCCACCCCAGAGCCGCGCAGTGCGACTGGCCGAGCTCGCACGGGAGCAGCTCGACGCCGGCCAGCCAAGACAGGGCCTGCTGCTCGCCGTAGAGGCGACCGAGGTGACGCGAAACGATACAACTGCAACTCAGCAGGAGTCGGCCTTGGCCACTGCCGTGCTGCTGCGCGCGATGGGCTCGCGTACGCAGTTGGCCGCGCTGACCACCAGCGGACGTCCCGCCGCTACGGCACTGTTCTGCGATGGCGCAAAAGGTATTGTGGCGGCGACCGCCGATGCCACGCTGTCGGCCTGGACTTTAGCCAGCGCCGACCGCAGGACCAATCTGGGGGAATGGCGCGGGCCGCTCGACGGCGTTTCGGTCGATCGCGATTGCCGCCGCATGATCGTCGGCGACGAAGATTTCAATGCCGCGATCCGGCCGCTGGACGGCGGCAAACCGATCGCCGTGCTGACCGGACACGAGGCCACCATCCTTGCCTCCGCGTTCGGCCCCGATGGTCAGACCGTTGCGACGGCGAGCCAAGACAACAACGCCCGGCTGTGGGATGCTCGCACCGGCCGTTTGCGCGCGGTGCTTTCGGGACATGACTGGCAGGTGACCTCGATCGCCTACAGCAACGACAGCCGGCGCGTCATCACCGCTTCTTCCGATATGACGGCGCGGATCTGGGACGTGGTGAGCGGGCGTCTTCTGCACACTCTTGGCCGACATCAGGGCATCGTCACCAGTGCTGCCTTCAGCACCGACGGCGCGATGGCGCTGACCACGTCATGGGATGGAATCGCTCGACTTTGGGATACCGCCAGCGGCGATCTCGTCCGGTCGTTCAAGGGCGAAGGCGGCAGCATTCAGAACGCCTGGTTGAGCAGCGATGGCCGTCGCATCGCCGCCGTTACCGACAGATCCGCAATCTATCTCTGGGACGCGGAAACGGGCCTACAGATCGGCGAGATCGCAGCTGCCAGCCAGAAGGCGAAAAGCGCCATCTTCGTGCCTGACAGCCGCTGGGTCGCAACCTTGAGCTGGGATGGCAAGGTCGTCCTGCACGACGCGGATACCGGCAATGCGGTCGCCACGCTGAACGGAAACGCGGATCGCGTGCAGGCTTTGGCATTCGGTCACGGCTCGACCACCGCCGTCGCAATCACAATCGCGGGTGCGCGGCTGACGTGGCCGCTGTTTGGGACGACGACGGAAGCCCTGACCCAGGCCAAGGTGATCGCGCCAAGCTGTCTGCCCCCGGACGAGCGTACACTGCTGGGCCTCGAGGCCGAGCAACCGGGCTGGTGCAAGGATTTGCCGACGCGAGGCGCGGTTCTGCCCCAGTAGTTCCCCTGTTTTGCGCCATCCGATTCCGGATGACGCGGCGCGACTGCTGATTCGGTGGTCGCCCACAATAATGATCGGTGCCGAATCCTCACCATCCATCAGTTTCTCCAAACCGACCAGAGCGCCGGCAGCCCGCATATGGCCTGCAGGCAGGTCTGAATGCGGCGCAGG
>CAMDPA010000051.1 GCA_945903565.1 Devosia equisanguinis
CGAGCAGAATGTTCGCCCAGGGGTCGAACATTCTGCTCTCCGGTATCAATCCCGCGCTTTGTTCTGTGCCTTCTGGCCGTACGCCTTGAACCGCTCCAGCACCTCGGCCATTTCGGACGCGCTCAGTAGTGCAGGCCGCCCCATGGTGAGCACCTTGTAATATTGCTCCGCCAGCGTCTCGACCTCCGCCGCCAGTTCGAGCGCCGCCATCAGCGTCGTCCCAATCGCGATCTGCCCGTGATGCGCCATCAGGCAGGCGTTACGGCGCTCGATCCCCTTGGCGACGTGCCGCGCCAACGCTTCGGTGCCGAACGCGGCATACGGAACGCACGGGATGTCGTCTCCCCCTGCCGCCGCCACCATGTAGTGAAACGCCGGGATCGATTTCCCCGCGCACGCCAGCACGACCGCGTGCATCGAGTGCGTGTGAACCGCCCCGTGCATGTCGGACCGCGCGGCATAGACGGCGAGATGAAACAGCCATTCGCTCGACGGCTTCCGCTTGCCGTTCGCCTTGCCGTCCGCGCCGACGAACACGACGTCGGATGGAACGAGTTCCTCGTAGGCCATGCCGGACGGCGTGATCAGCATGCCGTCCCGCCAGCGCCGCGAGACGTTGCCCGACCGGCCCGGCGACAGCCCACGCCGGCTCATTGCCAGCGCTGTCTCGATCACCTCCCGGCGCGCGGTGGTCTCGGCAGCTTTGGCCGTGGTCGCCCGGTTCTCTCCTGTCATCGTCTGCTCCGGCTGATCTTGCTCGCGGGCAACTGGATACCAGTTCCCCCAGGCCCCCACCGGAAGTCAAGCCGAGGGGCCGTCCGCCGCGAAACAGCATGCCCACCCTGGAAGTGCACACGATCTTTACCGGTCCGACTTATCATGTTGCTTAACGTCTGGTTACCGATCCACGCCATGCCACCAAACAGATCGGGCTGGGGCGGATTGGATTGCTCACTTGGAGAGAACCATGAATTTCAGCTCGTCATCCCGCCCCAAGATCCTGTTTTCTGCATTATTGTTCGCCTCGGGTATCGTTTTTGCCCAGAAAGGCTGCTGGCCCGTTGGAGACGGTTGCGTATCCTCCGGCGTGCACGAAGAATTCAAGACCTACGCCCAAGACAAGATCTGGGGCGAGAAGATCCGAGCCGGTGGGTACATCCTGTATGTCCGCCATGCCCAGCGCGAAAAGTGGGCTGACGTCACCGCGTTCGACGCGGTTGAGCTCCTCACCACACCCGACGCCGAGAAGTCGTCGTTCAAGCGCGCGGTTTGCCTGACCGAACGGGGCGTCGAAGAATCCAAATTGATGGGCGCGGCCTTCAAGCTCGCCGACGTCAAGATTGACCACGTCGTCTCGAGCCCGAGCTGCCGAGCCAAACAGACCGCGATGCATGCCTTCGGCCGGATCGACGCCGTCCGCAACTCATTGCTGCATCGCACGGCGATCATGCCCGATCAGCACGAAGCCTTCGCCAAGGATCTGCGCAAGATGATCGACGGTCTCACACCCAAGGCCGGCTCGAACATCGTCTTGTCGGCACACGCTGGCACGTTCCGGTTCGACAAGAACCTGCTGATCGACGTCAACGAAACCGGCGGCGATCCCGATATGCGCGAAGAAACCGGCTTTGTCGTCCTCGAGAAAAAAGACGGCAAGTTGATCGCCCGCTACAAGTTCACCTCGATCTCCAAGTTCGCCAACGCGATGCTGAAGCTTCCGCTCGGCGAAAACAAAATCGCCGCTCAATAATCGAAGCGGCATTGCGGCCCTGACGCACGGCTATCGCCTATAAACCGTCGGTCGGGCTGAGGCCGGTTCTTCCGCCGGCCGAAGCCCGACACGACACATCGCTCGGAAGTGTCGGGCTTCGCGCAATGGGCGCTCAGCACCGACCTACACGCGAATCAAATGCGTTCGCGCTGCCCCCCGAACTCAGAAGTGATCCCAGCCCGTCGCACTCAGCGGCATCACTTGTCCTGCCTGATCGTGAAGCACGACATCGCCGTTCGCGGTGAACCGCCCGATTCGCGTGACGATCGTCCCCGCGTCCCGCGCGCCCGCAAGGAAAGCCGCAACACGATCGGGAGAAACAGCCGTCAAAATCTCGTAGTCGTCGCCAGCGAACAGCGCTGCGGCCGTGGCAGCTTCATCGACCTGCCGCACCCGCGCGAACGCCACCGACACCGGCAGCAACGCGTGCTCGACAATCGCGCCGACACCACTGGCCCTGCACATGCGACCGAGATCCTTCATCAGGCCGTCCGAGACATCCATGCTGGCCTGGGCGTGCGCAAGCACCGGCGCCGATAGCCCCAGCCTTGGCTGCGGCCGCAGAAAACGCCCGACAAGGCTCCCGGCCCGCCCGGCATCGAGCCCCCAGCCTCGAGCCAAACCTGGCTCCTGGCGCAGCCGCAAGCCAAGCGCCGCATCCCCCAGCGTTCCCGAGACGCAGATCACATCGCCGGCCCGCGCGGCGCCGCGGCGCACCATACGCCCAGCCGGAACCTCCCCGACCACCATCGGTGTGATCGACAGCGGCCCTGGACGACGGTCGGTATCGCCGCCCATCAGATGAATACCTAATGCCGCTTGTGCCTCGCCCAAGCCCCGCGCGAACTCCGCCATCCAAAACTCGGTCGGAGCGGATGGGAAGGCGAGCGACATCAGATAGCCAACGGGGCGCGCGCCCTTGGCGGCGAGATCGGAGACATTGACCGCGAGCGCTTTCCAACCAATATCCGCAGGCGGATCATCGGGCAGGAAGTGCACGCCTTCGGCAATCGCATCGGTCTTGAAGACGAACTCGTGCCCGGGCGAAGGGGCGGCAAACGCGCAATCGTCCTTCAAGCCGAGCGCGCCAGGAAAGCCTGCGGCGAGCGGCGCCAGATAGCGCTGAATGATCGCTTCTTCGGACTGGAGTTGCGCCGCGCCCTTGTTCGGCGCATCCCCGATCGTCATCGTGCGGTCACGGAGCGCTTTGCGCGATCGGCAGCGCGAGCATCATTGCCGTCACCACGATGGCAGGCACTGCCATAAGAACGGCGGGCATCACGCTCTCGTGTCGCTTGTTCCAAGCGACAACGCCGAACCAGATGACCCATATGGGCACGAGCAGCACCAGCCATACTGCAAGAGACATCGTGAGAGGGGCGGGAGATTCGATCGCCTGCAGCATTGCCGCCGCCAGCAAAAGCCCCCAAGGAAGGAAGCCGAGCAAAGCGGTTGCGGCACATGAAAGCTGGGTGATCCGGCAAGGGGTACGCGACATTACTAAACTACTCCGGGGCAAAAAACGCTGGCCTCCGTGCATCCCGCTGCACACACAAGCTAGCCCGGCCCGGTCGCCCGGTCCAGCCTTGTCTTTGCAGAAAGAGTGTCAACCGCTGGCGATGGTTTCGAACTCGGCCGGCCGCAGCCGCCGGGCGAGCTTGTCGAGCACGCCGTTCACCACCTTAGGGTCGTCTTGTGACAGGAATGCGTGCGCAATCTCCACATATTCATTAATGACGACGCGGGCGGGAACCTCCTTGCGCTCGATCAGCTCGAATACGCCCGCACGCAGGATCGCCCGCAAAATGGAATCGACACGCGCCAGCCGCCAGCCCGAAGCGAGCTGGTTGTCGACCATCGGGTCGATGTCGCGCTGGCAGCGAACCACGCCGCGCAGCAACTCCGCGAGAAATGTGGCGTCGGGCAGTGGCATATCCGGTTCGATTTCGCCCGGAAAAGTCGCGTCGGCACCCGACTCGCCGATCGGATCGTTGGTAAGATCGCGGATCACGATGTTCAAGTCGGTCGCCGCCATGTCCATCTGGTAGAGACCCTGGACGGCGGCAAGCCGGGCCGCGCTGCGCCCACCCTTGGTGGATTTTGATTTGGCCGCGCTCATGCGCCCTGGCCTTGGAACTGGCGTCTCAAGTCGATCATGCGCAGGCAGGCGCGTGCGGCGTCGCCGCCCTTGCCTTCGCGGCCCCCCTTGGCTCGCTCGATGGCCTGCTTCTCATTCTCCACCGTGAGAATGCCGTTGCCGACAGGCACGCAGTGACGAGTCGCGATGTCCATGAGGCAATGGTTAGCGTTATCGCTCACGACTTCGAAATGGTAGGTTTCGCCCCGAATGACGCATCCCAGCGCGACAGCTCCTGCATACTGGCTGCTCGGAGCACCGCTCGGAATCAAGCCGGAATCGATGGCGGCCGCCAGCGCCTGAGGAATCTCGAGTGCACCCGGCACCGTTACCCGTTCCCAGCTCGCGCCTTGCGCTTCGATCTCGGCAATCGCGCCGGCAACCAGCTCGTCGGCGATCTTCTCGTTGAAGCGCCCTTCGATAATCAGAATCCGGCATCGCCCACGCGACGACGTCTGGTTCGACTGCCCCTGCTGCGGCAGCGTCAGGGTGCGCGGTGCACGTCCGGCCATTTGCTCAACTTCTCACGTTAGACGGTGCATTCGCGCATATCGCCATGCCGATATCGAGCGCATCGTGCGCCACGGTGACAGACTTTGCCATCAGCTACGGAATTCCAGAAGCCGCGCCATGTAGCGGGCGAACTGGTCAATCTCCAGATTAATCGGGTCTCCCGGCTTTTTGACGCCCCACGTCGTCATCGTCAAGGTGTGCGGGATGATGTTGATGCCAAAGCGGGTGCCGGAAACCTCGTTTACGGTAAGCGAGGTACCATCGAGCGCCACCGAACCCTTGGGCGCGATGTACATCGCCAGATGCTCGGGCGCCTCGAACATGAAGCGTCGGCTTTCCCCATCGGTGTGGATGTCGACAATGCGGGCGAGCCCGTCCACGTGGCCGGAGACGATATGTCCGCCAAGCTCATCGCCGGCCCGCAGCGCCCGCTCCAGATTGACCCGGCGCCCGGTTTTCCAGGTGTCCAGCGTGGTCTTCGAGATGGTCTCGTTGGAAACGTCGACCGTGAAGATCGAGCCCTTACCGTCGGCCTTGATGGTCGTCGCCGTCAGGCAAACGCCATCGCAGGCGATCGAGGCGCCGACCGCGATCGAAGCGGCCTGATACGCAGAGCGGATGGTGAAACACCCGCCCGCGCGGACCTCGACCACGCCGATATCGGTGATGATCCCGGTAAACATGGCTGACCCTCACTTACGGTGGAAGACATAGAGGCCGTCGGCACCAACGTGGCGCGTCTCAGCGAGTTCAAAGGCATGGGCGGGACCGAGCGCGGCGATGTCGCGTTCAGCGCCCGCGACCCCGGCAACCAAGTCGGACGACAGCCCGCGATAGCAGTAAACCTCGTCGACGAGGCCCGCCATGGCAAACGAACGCCACAACGTTGGGCCACCCTCGACCAGCAAACGCGTGATGCCCTCCGCAACCAGCGCTTCGCATACGGCCGGCAGCCAGGGCCGCCCGTCCATCGTCGTCGTCGGAAGAATACGGCAGCCGCGTTCTACAAGCGCGCTCATCGCGTGCGGATCCGCGCCCGCGCTCGTGAAGATCCACAGCGGCGTCTGCCGGGCCGAGCGCACCAGCTTGCTGTCGATCGACGGCAACTGACGCCCCGCCAGCACAACCCGCACCGGCGAGCGATCCGCCATCCCCGGCAGACGGCAGGTGAGCTCGGGATCATCGTCGCCAACCGTGCCGCTTCCAACCAAAATGGCGTCGGCGCGCGCGCGCAGCAGATGGCCATGCGCGCGTGCCTCCGCTCCCGTGACCCAAACCGGGCGTCCACCCTCGCCGCGCGGGACCGCGCCATCCGAACCCAGCGCCAGCTTGAGCTGCACCAGCGGACGCCGCTCTGTCACCCGCAGGATATGGCCCCGCGTGATACGGTGTGCGCGCTCGGCAAGAACTCCACGCGTGACCTCCAGTCCCGCCGTCCGCAACATCCGCATGCCGCGACCGGAAACGCGCGGGTCCGGATCGAGGATTGCGCAGACCGCGCGCTTGAGGCCGGCCGCGATGATCGCTTCCGCGCATGGCGGCGTCTTGCCATGGTGAGAGCACGGCTCGAGCGTGACGTAGATCGTGGCGCCACGCGCCCGTGCCCCTGCGCGAGCTATGGCCTCGGTCTCCGCGTGCGGGCGCCCGCCGGGCTGCGTCCAGCCGCGCGCAATCACCTCGCCAGAAGCCGGATCGACGATCACCGCGCCGACAGATGGATTGGGCGCGGTTCGACCGATCCCGCGCTCGGCCATGGCCAGCGCGATTGCCATCATGTCGATATCGAGTGTGTCGGTTGGCAACGGCAACATCTGGTGCGGGAACAGCGTTTCAGGGCGTCGGTCATATCCTATACCGCGAATGCACCGCGATAGATCCTAACTCTGCGCGGTGCCTTTAGCCGCAACCGCGGTCCCTGCGATTTCGCCTGCCCCCTCACCCCCGGCAATCTCGGACAGCACGTCCTGGAAATCCGAGGCCTCGCGGAAGTCACGATACACCGAGGCAAAGCGCACGTAGGCGACGGCGTCGAGCCCCTTCAACGCCTCCATCACCATCTCGCCGATCATCGCCGAGGGGATTTCGCCTTCGCCCGAGCTTTCGAGTTGGCGCACGATGCCCGACACCATCCGTTCGATGCGCTCCTGCGGCACCGGGCGTTTGCGCACCGCCACCGAGATCGACGCATACAGCTTGTCGCGGTCGAACGGCACCTTGCGGCCGGCGCGCTTGACGACCACCAGCTCGCGCAATTGCACGCGCTCGAACGTGGTGAAACGGCCGCCGCAATCAGGACACACGCGGCGGCGGCGGATGGCGGCGTTCTCCTCCGTCGGCCGGCTGTCCTTCACCTGCGTATCGTCACTCGCGCAGTAGGGGCAGCGCATGGGGTGGCTCCATCAAGGAGGTGTCAGACCCTCCGGGTCTGACACCATGCACGGTGGCAGAGAAGTCAGTGTATCGCTCAGCGCGACAGGAAAATGCAGCCCTGGAGATAGCGTCAGCTCCCAGACGGTCTAACGCAAATCCGACCTCAATAGATCGGGAACTTGCGGCACAGCGCCGTCGCCTCGGCCTTGACCTTGGCTTCGACCGCACCATTGCCGGCCTCGCCGTTCTTCGCCAAACCATCGAGCACTTCCGCCATCATGCGGCCGACCTCGCGGAACTCCGCCACGCCGAAGCCGCGCGTCGTACCCGCAGGTGCGCCCAGCCGGATGCCCGACGTCACCATCGGCTTTTCCGGATCGAACGGCACGCCGTTCTTGTTGCACGTGATATGCGCCCGACCGAGCGCCTTTTCGGAGATGTTGCCCGTCAACTTCTTGGGCCTCAAGTCGACCAGGATAAGGTGCGTGTCCGTGCCGCCGGAGACGAGATCGAATCCAGCCTCCTTCAACACGTCGCCCATCGCCTTGCAGTTATCGATCACGGCCTTGGCGTAGACCTGGAACGACGGCTGCAGCGCCTCGTGGAAGGCAACCGCCTTGGCGGCCACGATGTGCATCAAGGGCCCGCCCTGGATCCCCGGGAAGATCGCCGAATTGATCTTCTTGGCGATGTCCTCATCGTTGGTGAGGATGAGCCCGCCACGCGGACCGCGCAATGTCTTGTGCGTTGTCGTGGTGACGACGTGCGCATGCGGGAACGGCGAGGGATGCGCGCCGCCGGCAACCAGCCCCGCGAAGTGCGCCATGTCGACCCACAGATGAGCGCCGACCTCGTCCGCGATCTTGCGGAAGCCCGCGAAATCGATCTGACGCGGATAGGCAGATCCACCCGCGATGATCAGGCGCGGCTTATGCTCGATCGCCAGCGCGCGCACTTCATCGAGATCGATCCGATGATCCTGCCGCCGCACGCCATACGACACCGCCTTGAACCACTTGCCCGACTGGTTGACCGTCGCGCCGTGCGTCAAATGTCCGCCACACGCCAACGACAACCCGAGGATGGTATCGCCGGGCTTTGCCAGCGCCATGTAGACGCCCTGATTCGCCTGGCTGCCCGAGCTCGGCTGTACGTTTGCGAACCCACAGCCGAACAGCTTTTTCGCACGTTCGATCGCCAGCGTCTCGGCGACGTCCACGTATTGGCAGCCGCCGTAATAGCGCTTGCCCGGATAGCCCTCGGCATACTTGTTGGTAAGGCACGACCCCGCCGCCTCCAGCACCGCGCGCGACACGATATTCTCCGACGCGATCAGCTCGATCTCGTCACGCTGGCGGGTCAGCTCCTGACCGACCGCGGCGGCAAGCTCGGGATCGGCCTCGACAAGCGAGCGTGAAAACAGGGCGGCGGTCGAGGCGGACATGGCAGGGCTCCGGCGTTGCGGCCAAGGGTTGGGACGCGCTGGCATAATGGTACGATCGCATGTGCGCGGCGGGCGCTTCTGCAAGGCAGCCGGGCTTATCACGCGCGCCGGAGGGCAACAAGGCGCGCAGGGTCGCGGGTATATCGGTGCTGCGGAGCTCGCATGTACGACCACCCGTACCGGCTCGAATTGCCTGCCAGTGGAAATCCATACCCGCCCCGCGACCGGTAATTATCCACAGGGCAAAAAGAGAACGAACCGTAAATATTGCCTTATGCTACGCGTCTGAATTACTTTCTCCTCAGAACATATGACGGGCTGGCCTTTACGCGGCGCAATTCAGAGCAAAGCGGCGCACGTTCAGCACGCCATAAGAACACGACACATCACACTATCGCCATGCCTGGATCCGCATTGCGAACCGCCGATTTAATTGTTTGCAGGTGTTCCTCGCGTTTCGGAGGTTTCAATGCTTGACGGCGAACAAATCCCACCACGATCAGAGCCGGCGCACAGCGCATCGGAGCAAAAGCAATCGGCTGGCCGACAAGCACGGCACGCCTACGTTTCGGACGTGCCACGACTCAAGATCCTGGTGGTGATGGACGACGCGAATGGCTTCTCTGCCGTCGAGCATTGCTTGAGGTACATGTCGCGCTACGACACCCACACGACGCTTGCCGGCAATTTGGGCGCTGCGCGTTTTGTGATTTCCACGGACGACTTCGACGCCATTCTCCTCGATGCCGACGTCGATGGGGGACGGGGCCTCGAATTGCTTGCGGAAATGGGATCGATAGCCCTCTCCAGCCCCTGCATTCTGATCGCGGCACAGCAAACACCACGTCTCCAAGCTGCCGCACTCAAGAACGGCGCGACGGCATGCCTCGCGAAAAAACAACTCACAGCCAAACTTCTTCAAGACGTGCTGCATTCGGGGCTGCGCGGCTACGCATTCCCGTGAACCCGACACGGCCTCGTGTAATGGCTCGCAAAACCCAGCTGTGCCGGCCATGAGTTGATCACTGGCAACGCATTAGCCGGAGGCGCCGCCCATCCGCCCCGCGTCGAGCCCGAGCACACGCGCGGCATTGCGCCAGACGATCTTGTCTTTGACCTCGGCAGACAAGCCGCACGCCTCGATCATCGCCAGCGGATTGTGGTCGCCGACGGGATAGTCCGAGCCGAGCACGACGCGGTCCTCGCCGACGATCTCGACAAGGCGCTCGAGCAACCCGGCATCGTAGACGCAAGAATCGTACGTCAGCCGCTTCAAGAACTCGGCCGGCGGTGCCTTCATGTTCACGCGAGTCGCCGGTTTCTCCAGCCAGTTACGCGTGAAGCGCGCGAAGTTGAACGGCATGTAGCCACCGCCGTGGCTGATCGTGATGTTGAGGCCCGGACATTTATCGAGCACGCCCTCGTACATAAGCGAACCGATCGCCATCGCCTCCTCGAACGACTGGCCAATGCTGTTCCACTGGAAGTGCCGGCGGAAGCGCGCATCACGATTGCCCGACGGATGAATGTAGACGCGCGCGCCAAGCTGCTCGACCCTGGCCCAGAATGGATGCAGGTCGGCGTGGCCGAGCTCGCGACCAGCATAGAACGTGGAGATCTGCACACCGGCGAGGCCCAATTCGCCGACACAGCGCTCCAGTTCCGCGATCGCGAGCTTCGGCTCCTGCAACGGCACCCCGCCGAGCCCGATGAAGCGGCGCGGATTGGATTTTACGATCGCCGACATGCGATCGTTTTTCAGCCGCTCGAGCCGCACGCTTTCTTCAAGCGCCAGCATATCGGTCGCCTGATGCACCAAGCTGCACGTCAGCACTTGGATGGCGACGCCCATCTTATCCATCAACTCGATGCGCTCTGTAACGTCGCTCGCCTGATGATCCATCTCGCGGCGGCGCTTGGCGTTGATCTCGCGGACCTCTTCGGTCTGCGGAGCGGCCGTGTCGAGCGGCAGCGCGACCAAGCTATGCGGCGCGGTGACAGCATAGACCTCGGGGATCAGAAGGTGCGCATGAAAATCGATCGCGCGGATCGGCTGACGCAAGGATGGCATGGTGGAGGCCTCGGGACATGGAACGGTGAGATTTCAGAACTGTGCTGGTTCCCCGAACGTCGTTACGCTCGTGCATTCGAGGATGACGATTTGGTTTACGAAGACGTTGGCTCCGGACGCGGCAACGTGCCAGCCCTCGGCGCGACCGCCTTGCCCGCATCAACCGGCGCACCGAGCAAGCGCTGCGCTACCGGCACGCGCTCAGGCGGCTTGACGAGGCCGCGCACCGATCGTGCCGCCGCCACTTTGCCCTCGTTGGCGTAGGCCTCGTGGTTGGTCTCGATCTCCTTCAGATCGTAGCGATAGTTGACCATCACCCCGTGCGCTTCCTTGATCCCGCGCGTGGACCGGTCGGCGCGCCAGTTGATGCGCTGCAGACGTGCGCCGTTACCCAGATGAAACCGCGCAACCGGATCGGCCGGGCGTCCATCCGCCGCCTTCGCGGTCAGCAGATAGCGCGCGGCCAGTGCCAACACCGGCGCCTTGAGCCGCGCCTCCACCGCCGGAGCATCGATCCAGCCATCGGATCCAAGCCCCGCAAGGCCTGCGCGTTCGCCCAGCGCCACGACCGTTTCATCAGCTTCGGAAAGCCCCCGGTTCAGCCAGCGCGCGAAGCCCGGCACCGGCGACAGCGTCACGAACGTCGTCAAGCTCGGCCGCTCCCGGACCAATTCCTCCACCACCTGCTTGATCAGGAAATGGCCGAACGAAATGCCCTTCAACCCTTCCTGACAATTCGAGATCGAATAGAACACCGCCGTGGTCGGGGCGCTCGCAGCTTCCGCCTTGCGAGCTTCATCGAGCACGTCGTCGATCGCGGCGGGCGTATCCGATGTCAACGCGACCTCGACGAAGATCAGCGGCTCATCGACCAGCGAAGGATGGAAAAACGCGAAGCAGCGCCGGTCGGCCGGCTCCAGCCGCCGGCGCAGATCGTCCCAGCCCTTGATTTCGTGCACCGCTTCGTAGGCGATGATCTTTTCCAGGATCGCGGCCGGCGTATTCCAATCGATCCGCCGCAGCACCAGGAATCCGCGATTGAACCACGACACCAGCAAGTGCCGCAGATCCTCGTCGACGGACTTGAGGCCGGGCCGCTCGCGGACCGCCTGTAGGATATCGCGCCGCAAACCAAGGATCTCGGCGGTCGCTCCTGGCGCCAGATTCAACCGGCGAAAAAACTCCTGCCGCGGGCTCTCCACCGCGCGTTGCAACGCCGTCAGCGCCTCGGGCGCGGGTGCCGCCAGATAAGCGCGCGCCATCGCCTCGACGGCCTTCGGCTCGGGCGCCAGGCCTTCGGCGAGAAAGGCGAAGAATTGTTGCCGCTCACTGGACTTCTGGCGGCGATAGAGCTCGAGGATTTGCCGCGCGATGGCGACGCCCGATGCCTCGCCGCGGCCCGATACGAGCGCGCGCGACAAGGTAACGATGTCCTCCTGCCCGCCGAGCCCCCAAGGCAGGAACTGACGCCCCTGTTCGGAGATCGTGTTGAGCAGCTCCTGCAGGAAAGAAACGTTCACGGCCATCTGCCTCGGTTGCCCGCCCACAGGGCACCTGCACCTACCCGATCACAATAACGGCGAACACGCACGAACAGCCAAACTTACTGCCGCGCGGGTGTGACGCCAATAGGGCCTTGCTGTGCTGCCAACAGATTGCGCATCGCGCGTTTCAACACGTCCCGGCCCGCAGGCTCGACGAAGCGATAGGCAATCCACGCAACCGCCACAGCCGCCGCCACCGTGAGCCCGAGTGCGGCCCACCGCCCCATCGACGGCGCCATGCGATCAATCAGAACGTAACCCGCGCTTTGATGCACGAGGTAGAGCGGATAGGTCAACCCGCCAAGCGTCAGCACCAGCGGCGTCGATGGCAGCCGCCTCGACACGTACAACGCCCCGCAGAAAACGGCATAGACGCCCCCCAGCAGCAGCCACATCAGGCCGACGTCGACCGTATCGCCATAGAAGCGGGCGACCACGCGTTGCGCCTCGAAGGCGTGCAGAGCACCCAGAACGACGGCAAAACCAAGCAGCGCAAACGTAGCCAGCCCACGCTCGCCTGCGCGAATACGATGGATCAGAATTCCGCTGGCGAACATGCCCGCATATTCGGTGATGAGCGCCAGACGCAGCGGCCGCCACTGATACAAGGACTCGTTCACAAACGCGATCGCCAGCCAGACCGCGATGATCGTCAGCAGACGGCGCTGAAACAAGCCTAGCGCCATGAACACGCCCACCCAGCCGTAGAACACGATCTCGATCACGATCGACCAATAGACGCCATCCATGAACGGCTGGCCGAACGCGGGCGCGAACATCGTAAGGTTGGCGAGCCACTGCACAAACGTCGTCGGCGCCGGCGGCAGTGCGGCCGTGGATCCCACCGATGCAAGCACGATCGCGGTCACCGTCATGCAGAACACATGCGCCGGGTAGAGCCGTACGAGACGCGACACGCCGAATTGCGACCATGTACGCCCTTGCGCCGACACCGCGATCACGAACCCGGAGATCAGAAAGAACAGATCAACCCCCAGGAATCCGTACTTGCCAACCGCCGCCAGCTCTGGAAACCCGGTTTGCATCAGGCTGCGGGTCGGCCCGGCATAACCAAAATGAAACAGCAAAACCGCCAACGCAGCGAACAGTCGCAACAGATCCAAACCGGCCAGCCGGGTCGCGAGCGCCACCTGCGGCGGGGACACAGCGCGATAAAAAGGCTGTCGATTACCCCGCGCCAACCGCTGTCCCGCCGCGCTGAACGGGCGGGCGCCAGGCTCGTAGGGAACCGCCCGTTTGCCAAATCTCGCCTCGACGGCCCTACCCATGACCCGCTACCCTCTTGGCCGGCGCGAATAGCACGCCTGCAAACATTGATGTCGTAGCCACTGCAAGGCTGATGCCAGTGCCCCCACCACGTCGGGTCACACGTCAAGACCCGGGGGCCGCGCAGACCGCATCGCATCACGACTTGCATATCGAAGCGCGCAAGAAAGACGAAAGCCATGACCGACGAAGACATGAGCCCGCAGGATAGCCCACGCAAACATCTCCTCTACGTGGCCGACCCCATGTGCTCGTGGTGCTACGGCTTTGCCCCTGTGATCGCAGGGCTCGCCGACCACTTCGGCGACCGCCTGCCGGTGCAGCTCATGATGGGCGGCCTCAGGGCCGGCAATACCAAGCCGTTTACCGACGACGACAAGCGCACCATCGGCGGCCATTGGCGCAAGGTCGAAAGCGCCACCGGCCAACCGTTCGATTTCGCCCGGATGGAAGCACGCAAGGGCTGGGTCTATGACACCGAGCCCGCTTGCCGCGCTGTCGTGACGATGCGGCTGCTGCACCCCGCCGTCGCGCTCGCCTACAAGGCGCGTGTGCAGCACGCTTTCTATGCCGAGGGTCGCGACACCGCCGCCGATCATGTCCTCGCCGACATCGCCGCGGACATGGGGCTCGACCGCGAAATGTTCTTCGCCGAACTCATCACGGAGGAAGCCCGCCGCGAGACTCAGCGTGATTTCCTGGCAGCCCAAAAGGCCGGCATCCGTGGCTTTCCCGCGCTATTGGCCGGCGACGGGGAGGGCCGTTACATCCTCGTCACCAACGGCTACCGGCCGCTCGACGGGCTCCCGGAGGCGCTGGAGAAGTGGCTGGAAGCCGAACCTGAGACCGAATGAGCAAGGTCCTTGGATGATCGAGAGGGCCCAGCCATGCGCTTCCCGCCAATTCCACAAGCCGAATGGAACGATGCGCAGCGGGAGGTCGCCAACGCGATCATGTCGGGACCGCGCGGGGAATTGCGCGGACCGTTCGTGCCGATGCTCCACAGCCCCGGCCTTGCCGCGCGGGTGCAGGCGCTCGGCGAATACGTGCGTTTTGGCAGCGACATTCCCGATGCCTTGCTCGAGATCGCCATCCTGATGACCGCCCGCAAGCTCGACTGCCCACACATCTGGGCCTCGCACAGCCGTCGTGCGCGCAAGATTGGCGTGGCACAGGAGGTGATCGCAGCACTCCCGCGATGCGAATTGCCCCACTGTGCCAGCGACGAAATCAGCGCGGTCGTTCGCTTCTGCTCGGAGCTGCTTGAGACCAACGCCGTCAGCGCCGCCGCATTCGAAGGCATCGTGGCCCGTTGGGGCAAGAAGGGCGCGATGGACCTGACCGGCACCTGCGGCTATTACGGCCTGCTCGCCATGGTCCTCAACGTCGACGACATCGAGCCAGCGCCCGGCTTCGTCCCGTTCTCAGTATGAAATCGTCGCAAACGCCCCATTCGCCTAATAATAAATTACCGGTCCGAATATCCACACTCGTCCAGGAATTCCTGGATTAATGGGCTGAATTCGGAATTGCCGGCCTTCGCGGCCGCCATCGGGGGCGGATTGAATGTGCGCTTGGGACGCTCGAAAACCGGGTTGAGGTTGACGTGCGGCGTCAAGTGCTTCGGCGGATGATCACTCGCGGACTCGCGCGAGCGGATATACTGGGTCTGCATCTAAAGTCATGTTTCCATAAGTGTGGGTGTCGACAGGCCCGCATTCGGGTCCCGGACACCTTGCATTGAACTAAGCGCGACGGTGCTTACGCCGACTTGCCATGCGACCAGCCGAAGCCGATCGTCAGGAATCGAGCACTGCCTGCGCGGATCGCAGCGTGTTGAAGCGATAGGTGAGGAAGAGGCAACAGGACGGACGAGTGGAACTCGACGACCGTTCGATCTTCAGCGGCACAATCGCGCTGGCATCAACATGATCAACATGCTGATTCGGAATTTATACGCGATCTACGGCTCAACAGCAAGAAAATATTTCGCCATGCAAAACCAGATCAACCCTGGAAATGCACCACTATTCTCAATCAACTCCGGACAGTCTCAATGAAATCTGTGCAAAAAAACCGGCACCCGGCGCGAAAAATGCCCGCGGATCGGCCTCAGCCGCGTGGGCGCCGCAAATGCGCGACAAGCCCCAACGTCGAAGCGTTGCGCGATCCCACGCTTGCGACTCCTTCCACCAGCGGCAACAGTTCGCTTGCGAGTTCCTTGCCAAGCTCCACGCCCCACTGGTCGAACGCGTTGATGCCATGCACCGCCGCCTCGACGAACACGCGATGCTCATACAGCGCGATCAGACGGCCCAGCGTAAATGGATCGAGCCGGTCGTAGGCAATCGTCACGGATGGGCGATTGCCGGGGAATGTGCGATGCGGCGCAAGCCGGCGCGCTTCCTCCACCGTCTGCCCCTGCGCCAGCATCAGCGCTTCCGCCTCCGCCTCCGTGCGGCCCAGCGCCAAGGCCTCGGACTGCGCGAGGCAATTGGCGACGAGCAGCCGATGATGATGCGCCAGATGCGCCTCGTGCCCCTCTGCTGCAATCAGGAACTCGCACGGCACGATGTCCGTGCCTTGATGCAGCAGCTGAAAAAACGAGTGCTGAGCGTCGGTACCCGCAGCCCCCCAAACGACGCCCCCCGTGGGATGGGAGACCGGCGCGCCGTCCTTGGTCACGCGCTTGCCGTTACTCTCCATCTCCAATTGTTGGAGGAACGCGGGAAACTTCTGCAGCCGCTGATCGTACGGCAGGACCGCGCGCGTGGAATGTCCGCACACCGCGCGTTGCCACACGCTCAGCAGCCCTAACAGCATCGGCACATTGCGCTCGATCGGTTCCTGGCGGAAATGCGTGTCGATCGCGCGCGCGCCGGTACGGAACTGTTCGAACGCCTCGGGCCCGATCGAGATCATCAGCGGCAAGCCGATCGCCGACCAAACCGAATAGCGTCCGCCCACCCAATCCCAGAAGCCGAACACGCGCTCGCCGGGAATACCGAACGCCGCAGCCTTCGGTACGGCCGCCGATAGCGCGACGAAATGACGGGGAACCCCGCTCTCACCCAACGCATCCACGATCCACGCCCGCGCCGAACGCGCATTGGTCATCGTCTCGATCGTCGTGAAGGTCTTGGAGGCGACGATGATTAGCGTTCGCACGGGATCGAACCCCGCAGTCGTATCGGCGAAGTGGGCACTATCGACGTTCGATACGAAATGCACACGCGGCCCGTTGGCCCAAGGCTTCAGCGCCATGGCGGCCATCGCAGGTCCGAGGTCGGAGCCACCGATCCCGATATTGATCACGTCGCTGAACGGGCGCCCATCACTCGCAGCGATCGCGCCCGAACGAACGCCGTCGGCGAAAGTTGCCAAACGCGCATTGACGGCCTCGACCTCGGCGATGACATCCATCCCGCCAACGATAAGCGTACTGCCACGCTCCGCGCGAAGCGCCACGTGCAGCACCGCCCGGCGCTCCGTGGCATTGATGCTGTCACCGGCAAACATCCGATCCCGCGCGGTCTGAACACCTGCGGCTTCCGCAAGTTCCACCAACAGCGCGATCGTTCCGCGATCAAGATGACACTTCGAAAGATCGACGATCAGATCATCCAGGCGAAGGGACAGCGCTTCAAAGCGCTTGGGATCGGCCGCGAACAGCTCCCGCAGACTGCGGCCCGCCACGACCTTGTGGTGCGCCTCGAGCCGGGCCCACGCCGCACCGACCGCATCGGTACTCCGCGTGCTCACCGTCATTACACCCCCATCTTCCGCCAAGCCTAGCGACGTATGCCCTACGCGCCGCCGGACGATGGTAACCGGTCGGGCCCCACCAGTCTGCCCCAAATGAAGAGACGGGGTGCCGGCGCCTAACCGCCGGAACGCATCTGGCGGGAATTTGCAACACTCGCAGAGATGCTCTTTTGACCCTGATAGGGCGAATCGACCAGGGTGGCGCGATATTGCTGCTCGCGCGCAACGCGCATCTGCTCGTCGATGAAATCCGCCCACATCAACCGCCGCAGCGTTCGATTATAGGACTGGAACATTGGGGTACCAACGTGCACGACAACCTCCACGCATCCGCGCTTCACACCATTTGACCAGAATATACAGACTAGGTGTTGCACCCGGCTTTCGGCACTGGGACCATTTTTATCGATCACGCGAAAAATCTGCGGCGTGATTGGTGCGAATTGTGTCGGCGAGCGCCACCCTCGCTCATGCGCCCTTGCCTTCGAAGAACTCCTTGACCCGGGCGAAGAAGCCGTGGCTTTCCGGGCTCGTCTCCCGACGGCTTTCCTTCTCGAATTCCTCCAGCAACTCGCGCTGGCGACGGGTCAGGTTCTTGGGCGTTTCGACCTCGACTTGAATGTACATATCCCCGGTGACGCTGGAGCGCAGCACCGGCATGCCCTTGCCCTTGAGCCGGAACTGCTTGCCGGTCTCCGACCCCTCGGGAACCTTTACGCGCGTCATGTTACCGTCAAGCGTGGGCACGTCGTCGTGCCCGCCCAGCGCCGCAGTTACCATCGAGATAGGCACGC
>CAMDPA010000052.1 GCA_945903565.1 Devosia equisanguinis
GCACAAATGACGCGGCAGCAGGGCTACGGCCATAGCCTTCAGGACGGCCCGGCCGATGCCGAAGACCTGAATGTCGTCGACGCCGCCGAGCGCCGCCATGGCGTCGTCGTTGAAGATTGCCTTCTCGATGATCAGCACCTTGTAGCGACCGGGCTTGTGGGTCAGCGGCCTGATGCTGCGATGGACGAGGTGGGCGGCGGGCCAGGCGAGCCCGCGCTTGGCGAGCACTGGGAGCAGCTTCAATGCCACGTCGGTGGAGTCGCGCGCGCGGGCGACCGCTCTGGCGAGGTGCAGATAGCGCATTGGCCCGCGCGAGGCCTGCTTGGGCTTCGGTGAGCGTTGTGCGAGCTGGGTGTCTTTCATCGTCTCGACTGGTCCTGTTTCGAGGGCTCGGCCTGCCGCAGGTCGCGGGCGGCCCGCTTCACATCGATGCGACAGAGCACTCTGTTCGGGAAGGGATAATCATAGGCCAGGAACGTGACGGTGCAGGGGAATGCCGACGTGAAGTTATAGAGCGCGCGGGTCTCGTGACCTGAAAACTCATCGAAAATGGCGTGAAACGAATCGAGCGTGCGCCAAAGCTGCGACAGCACAAAAAGGGTGGACGAGTAGAGGTCGGCATCGAGGTGGACCAGCACCGCTTCGAAATCCCCGGCCGGAACGTCGAAGTCAGGCAGAGTGTCCTGGAACCAGCCCTTGACGAATGAAACGCGCGGATCGGCGATCGCGGGCAGCGCGCCGGATGTCGAGAACTTTCCGGCGGGCTTGCTGCCCCACACCTCAGGCAATCCCTCGAACGAGTCGAAGCCGACGAGATGCGCCTGCGGGTTCGACAGGCCCTTGGCGAAGTACGCGAGGGAGTAGCCTTCGTGGACACCGAACTCGAGCAGGAGAACCTTTCTGTCTCTCCCTATCGTGTTCATCGCATAGTCCCAAACCTCCTCGCGACGCTCGATGCGGCGGCTCTTGAACAAGTCCTTGAAGTGGTGCTTGAGCAGCGAGCGATAGAGTGCGGTCTCGATGAGGTCGGGCTTCAGCCGTCCGATCTGCGCGCGCAAGATGCGCGCGGCGCTCGCTTTCGCTTTGGTGAGCGTCATGCGCTTGTCCGTACCTTTATCTCAGTGATTGGAGCCGGAGCAGCGTGCATGGTAGAGCGTTGCACGCTCGGCTCCCGGTACCGTGAGCCGACACGCTTTCTCGACCATGCGAGCCCACTCACGACATGAAAACCCTTCTCATCCGCGCCATGCTGCGCGGCATCCAGCGACGCGGTGACAGCATACTCGCCCGAAAGGTCCGGCGACTCGCGGAAGCTGCGCTGCGCGCCACCTACAACGCCAGTTATCAGTTCGAGACCAACGGAGAGCAGCGAGCGCTCAGGATTGCGCTCGCTGGCCTGACGGCGCCGGTCGTGCTCGACGTCGGCGCCAACGTGGGAGACTGGGCGCTGCATGGCGCGCAGTGTGTTGGGGCGGACGGTGTCATCCACGCGTTCGAGCCTTCGCCGGCGGTGTTCGAGAAACTGCAGGCCAGAACCGCTGCTGTTCCCTTGCTCCGGCCGCACAACTTCGGTCTGTCCGACAAGGCTGGACCGCTGGTGCTGCACTCCAGCGAGCGGAACTCCCAGAAGGCGTCCGTGGAGAGCGCTGGCGTGGTCGGGTTCAACACGAAGGTCCACGACTACCGTGCCTTGACGTTGAACTTCCGGCGTGGCGCCGACGTGGCACGCGAACTGGGCATCACCGAGGTCGCCTACCTGAAGATCGATACCGAGGGCCATGACTACAGCGTCCTGGTTGGCTTTTCCGAGATGCTTGCAGCCGGCCGCATCAGGGCGATCCAGTTCGAGTACAACGCGCTCAACATTTTTGCACGGCATCTGCTGTATGATTTCTACCAGATGCTCGGCGGCAAAGACGGGCGCGCCGGATACGCGATCGGCCGCATCTATCCCGCCTCGGTCGACTTCAAACCGTTCGAGGCGCGCGACGAGAACTTCATCGACGGCAATTTCCTCGCCGTGCGATCCGATCTCACGGAGCTGATCGCAGCCCTTCAAAGACGTAGCTCCTGACCCGACGGAAGGGGCGGACGAACCGGCTGTCCGGCCAGTTCCAGCCGGCGGGCAGTTTCGACGAGGCCGTGCGCCGCATATGAATCGAGGTCGTGCTGAGCGAGGAACGCCCGGATGCGGGCTATCTCCCTGCCAAGGCCCACCGTGTCGGTATCGTAGCGCTCGATGATGTCGTCGTAGAGGCGGGCGCCGCTCGAATCGCAGCGCAGTTGAAGTGCGCCGACTTCTAACGGAGGCTCAGCGAGAGCGAGCGCGAAGCAGGCCTGGGCACGCTGGCGCGCCGTCTGATCGGGTGGGGTGAGGTCTGCGATCTCGCCGAGCAGGCGCTGGTAGTCGGCTCGATCGCGCGCAGCGTGAGCGAAGCCCCAGTCTGAGAAATAGCTGCGGTCGGCGAGTAGCACCGGCACGCCGTGCGCGGCTGCCTCGATGCCGATGGTGCCGTGGACGGTCACGATGGCGTCGGCGGCGGTGAGCGCCGTCTGGGCGTCGGTCGCGGTGGGAAGCAAATGCACGTGTGGCGGCAGGTCGGTCGCGGCCTCGGACAGACGAAAGCCGCCATACCATTGCTCGGTCGGATGCGGCTTCAACAACCAGACCACGTCGTCGACCTGTCTGATCCGCGCAATCGTCACCTCGATCCAATCGCGGAAGTCGGTGAAGCTGGTCATTCCGAACGTGTGAGGGAAATCGTACCAGACGTGGCCACAGACGAGCGCGACCGGCCGTTCTGTCTGGCCGCTGAGGGCCTGGCGGGCCGCGGTCCGATCGGCGATACGGCGCTGCGGATCATAGGCGTAGCGGGTGTTTATGTCGCTGGCGGAGCCGGAGGCGCGCTTGGCGAGAGCAGCACTGCCGATGGCGGCCAGCCGGCTCCTCACCGCGGCAGGAAGTTCGTCGAAGTCGGCGGGCGGCATGTGTTCGACGGGCGTCAGGTAGTCGGTGGCCGATAAGAAGCGGCGGATGCGGATGGACTCGCAATAGCCGGTCAGGTGGTAGGTGGGTATCGAGCGCTGCAGTGAAGCCCAGACGAGTCCGGCCCACTCGCTCTTCCACGGATGGCTGAGGACCACGTGGGCGACGTTGCGATGGCCAAATTCACGCTCGTAGATGCGGGCGTTGCGCAGCACCTCGGCGAGCGAGCGGCGCCACAGCGGATGATCGAGCGCCGGTCGCGGCTGGGCGGCGAGCTTGAGTACGGTGTCGAAATAGGTGTACGCCGGCAGGCCGCCTGGTAGCGGAAGAGCCAGCAGATCGGCATGCGAAGTGACGGTCGCCAGCAGTCGGTCGGCCTCGGCAAGGAAATCGTCGGTGCGGTGCTCGTCGTCCTCGATGTGGACGAATTCCTTGAATCCGATCGCCTGCATCGCCTCTCGCTGGCGGGTATCGCTGCGGGTGCGCAGGACGCCGAGAAGATTGTAGCCGCCCTGTCCGGACAGCGCCTCGATGAACAGGCGCAGCCGGAAGAAGTGGTTGGGGTTCCACCACATGCCGTCGGCGACCACCGTCTTGTCGCCGGGGACGAGGCTGACCGGCCCGATCTCGGCCATGCGGGCATTGAGGCGCTTCAAAGCCAGATCGCTACGCAGGCTCTCCACCTGGCGCGCGAGCACCCGCTTCCAGCTCTCGATCGATACGGCTTTGCGAAGGCTGGACATGCGATCAGCGCGACGTCTTTTGCGAAGCAACGAGGTCCAGGTTCAACGGCGTGCCGCGGGTGATGTCGCGGGCGGCGCGGCGGCCGAGGATGTCGGGCAGCAGCTTCGGCGGCAGGCCGTGACCAGGGCGGATCGAGCGGACGTTGGCATTGGTGAACGCCTCGCCGGCCGCGATGTCAGCGACGACGTACAGCGAGCGGCGGAACACGAGGTTATCGGCTTCGCTGGCGGCCTTGTCATACTCGGCGCGGCCGAGAGCCGAGGCAGCGATCCTCGCGCCGTCGCAGAGCTGCTTCAACTCAGCAGGCTCGAGCGAGAAGGCCGCATCCGGGCCGCCGTCGGCGCGCTTCAGCGTGACATGCTTCTCGATCACGCACGCGCCGAGAGCGACGGCGGCGATGGCGACCTCGACACCGAGGGTGTGGTCGGAGAGCCCGATGGCGCAACCGTGCCGGCCACGGAGAAGTGCGATGCGGGCCAGGTTCGCTTCGGAAGCCGGCGTCGGATACCCCGAAACGCAATGCAGCAGCACTACCCCGGCCGCGCCAGCGTCGTTCGCGGTCGAAACGGCGTCGGCGATCTCCGCGGCGTTGGCCATGCCGGTCGAGATGATCAGCGGCTTGCCCGTGCTCGCAGCCTTGGCAATCAGCGGCAGATCGATGATCTCGAACGACGCGATCTTGTAGGCCGGCGCCGAGAGGGTCTCGAGAAAGTCGACGGCGGTGGGATCGAACGGCGAGGAGAAGCAGTGCACGCCGGCTTTCCTCGCGTGCTCGAACAGCGCCGGGTGCCACTCCCAGGGTGTGTGTGCTTCATTGTAGAGATCGTGCAGCTTGCGGCCGTGCCACAGGCCGCCTTCGATTACGAAGCCGGGCCCATCGTGATCGATAGTGATGGTGTCGGCGGTGTAGGTCTGCAGCTTGACGGCGTCTGCACCGGCTTCAGCGGCAGCGGCGATGAGGACGAAAGCGCGTTCGATATCGCCGTTATGATTGCCGGACAGCTCGGCGATCACGTACGGCGCATGCCCGAGGCCGATCGGGCGTCCGGCGATGGCGAACGGTCTCGTCATTGCGGCAGGCTCCGGTAGAGGTCGGCGCCGACCTGGACGTAGCCCGCGCCAAGGAAGAGCGCCTTCGAGGCTGCATTGGCCGGGAGCACGGTCGCGTCGATGACGGCGCCGGGTGCCATTTTGCGAGCGAGGCGGAGTGCGGCACGCCCCATACCCGACCCATGCCATTCGGGCTCGATCGCGATCGAGACCTCATAGGCGGGGGATGGTCCGTCGTCGGCGCGGCGATCAAGACGCACGAAGCCGCAGGCACGCTCGTCGCGCTCGACGATCATGAGGAAGCGGTCGGGGTCGGCGAGGGCGCGCGTGAACCAGCGAACGTGCTCGGCGCGCGAAGGCCCATTCGGACTGCGGGCGAAGGCGCGCGTCTCGGGACGCTGCTGGAGTGCGAGCAACCAGTCGCAGTCGTCCGTCTCGGTGAGACGAAGCGCGATACGGGCGCCATCGCGCGACTGCGACTGGCCGGCGAGAAGGGCCAGGAGGCGGCTCGACCCTCGGCCGTCGCAGAGGGCCAGGGCGGCCTGGGATAACTCCGACCGTCGCCTGTCGTCATTGCGCAGATCGCGGACGAGTGCGCCGAGACGGTCGGGCTCATCGAGCAACATTCCGTCGATGACATGAGCGGCGCCGGTGCGTGCCAGCGCTACGGCCATGTCGCGTTGGTTATCGGCGGCAGGGATCACGATCGAGGGCACACCGAGCATGGCGCGCTCGAAGCTCGAGGAGCCTGGCGCGCCGATCGCGAGGCCTGCCGCGGCGACGAGCGACGGCAAACCCGCGGGATCGACGTGAAGCCGAACGGGTGCAACGGCCAAGCCCCGGACGCGATCGAGGTGCGGGGCCCCTTCCCCGAGCACGACGTCGATCCCGCAGTCGATGCGGGCAGACGCGATGGCGGCGAGAACGCGGGACGTGGCATCCGTTGGGTCGGTCGCGCCCATCGAGACGAGAATGCGGAACGGGCCGCGTGCTTGAGCGTCCTGCTCAATCAAGGCTTTGCGCGCATTTCGCCAAGGACGACGAATAAGGGCGTGTCGTGGGCCAAGGCAGAGGGATATGTCCGGCCCGACGAGACCGGCATAGTCCGTCGCCCGACGGCCTGGCGTGGGATCGATGACGATGTGGGCAGCGTGCGCGCGTGTCGGCAGATCCTCGCATGCAATGACAGTGTCAGCGATGCTCGCGACGGCCCGCTCGTCGTCGTATCCCAGACCGTAGTGGTCGACGATGGCGATGCTCGCGGGTGCGCAACCTGCGGCCCTGGCCTCGGCGACGCCGTTCGACTGAGCATCGGCCGGAACGAGGCGCATGATCGAGCGCGCGAGGGCGGGCGCGTACGCGGGCGTCTCTGCGCTGGACAGGAACACAGGCTCGTAGCCGACGCTGACCATCGTCTCGGCGAGTGCCAGGCAACGCATGACGTGGCCGGCGCCGATCCGTTGAGAGGCATCGCAGCGGAACAAGGCCGTCCTGCTCACCGGGCCTTCTCGAAAAGCCACCACGTTAGATTGTCCAGTCCGGTCGTGCGCTTCCAGGCGAAGCCGGTGGCGAGGACCGTCAGGTCGGGGAAATTGTCCATCCAGAAGCTGCCGAAGTCGCGCTTGAACAGGCGATCGTCGTGGCCGCGATAAGGGATCATCTCAGGCTTGTCGGAGAAGTATTCGACGCAAGCGACATAGCGCCTGGCGCAGCGGTGGATCTCCTTGCAGGCGGGCAACAGGTGATCGGGATGGATGTGGATCAGGACGCCGGAGGTGAAGGCGAGATCTGCGACGCCCGAGGGGAAATCGATCGCCTGCGCCATCCCGCCGCGCAAGTTTGCTTCCTTCACGACGCTGTCGCCGACAAGGACGCTGCGCGCCTTGTCGTTGGGCTCCACCGCGTAGAACTCGGCCGCGGAGATCGCTCTCAGCGCGCGCAAGTTAATGCCGAGATTGCAGCCGACCTCGAGTATGGAGCCCGGCATCTTCCCAACCAGCGGCTTCAAGATCTCGGACCACATGGTGATACGGGAGGCGAGTTGGGCATGCGAGGCGTCGTTGCGGTCGATATAGGCGTTGCCGAAATCGCCGCGCCAGAATTCGACTTGCGGTGTGGTGGCGGTCATAGCCAGGCTCCAGGCGCCACGGCCGCTGCAAGGTGAGCGTGCATGGCGTTGATCTGTGACAGCGAAGGATCGCTGCGTAGTAGTGCGAGTATATCGGACATCCGTGCAGGGCTGTTTCCAGGCAAGGCGGCGAACACCTGCTGGAAGAAAGTCAGGTCTTCCGGGTAATCGAGGGTCCAGCGGTGGGCGAACAGCGCAGCGTCGCCTGAATGATGGTTGGCCCGGCGCACGTGCGGTGCGCGGCGCAGCCAAGGCGTTACATGCTCGCGCGCGTACGGTTCTTTCGCGGTCACCTCGACTTCGGCAAGAGCTCCCATGGTCATCACCTCGCAGTCGAGCCCATGCGGAAACGAGGGCGGCATGTTGTTGGCGGCATAGTCGGCGCATTGTGCCTCGCGTAGCGCCAGCACCGCACCACAGATATCGGGATCGATCAGCGGGCAATCCGACGTGACGCGCATGATGATATCGGCGTTGACCGAGCGTGCCGCACCCGCGTAGCGCGAGAGAACATCGGCCTCCGATCCACGGAAGGTGGCGGCCCCAGCCTTCCGGGCAACCTCTTCGAGCGCATCGCTGGCAGCTTCGTCGGGCATGGCGCAAACGACTACGTCAGCTGAAGGGATCGCGGCACAGCGGGTGAGCACGTGATCGAGCACAGTGCGTCCCGCGAGATCCTGCATGACCTTGCCCGGCAACCGGCTGGACCGCATTCGCGCCTGAACGATGATTGCGGTCGTCATTTGCGCACCGGGAAACCGCGCTCGGCGAGAAAGCTCTTGGCCTCGCGTGGCGTCTGCTCGGTGAAATGGAACATGGCGGCGGCGGCGACGGCAGATGCGCGTGTCGTGCCGAGCACGTCGGCCATGTGGCTGTACGTGCCGCACCCCCCCGACGCGATCACTGGTACATCGACCGCAGCGGCGACATTGCGTACCAGATCGACGTCGTAGCCGGTCATGGTGCCGTCGCGCTCGATCGAAGTCAGCAGGATTTCACCGGCTCCAAGCATCGCGACGGTCTTGGCCCACTCGACGGGGTCATGGCCTGTCGGCTTGCTGCCGCATTCCGTGAAGACCTCGCAGATCCCGTCGGCCTGCCGGCGAACGTCGATAGAGACAACGATGCATTGCGCGCCGAACTCAGCCGCCCCGTCGCGAATGAGTTCCGGCGTTTCGATCGCTGCGCTGTTGATTACCACTTTGTCGGCGCCGACGGCGAGCAGGTCGCGAATGTCCTGTACGCTGCGCACCCCCCCTCCGACGGTCATGGGCATGAAGCAGTTGTCGGCGAGTTCGTCGATCTCGCGGAAGTTCGGCTTCGCATTTCCGCGGGTCGCGGCGATATCCACAAGCACCAGTTCATCCACCTCGCGCATATTGTAGACGCGGATGGATTGTAGCGCCGCGCCGACGCGCCTCCACGAGTCGAATCCGGTGCCCTTGACGAGGCCCATGCCCTTCATCAGCAGGGTTGGAATGATACGTGTCTTGAGCATCAGACGGCGAGGAACCGCTTGAGCAGCCGGAAGCCGTTCTTCTGGCTCTTCTCAGGATGGAACTGCGTGCCGAAAATCGGTCGTCCGGGGATCTCGATGGTCGACGTGAAGCCGCCGCAGTAAGGAGTACGAGCAGCTTCGGCGGACGGGTCCACGAGCCGAATATGGAAACTGTGCACGAAGTAGAAGTCCCCCGTTTCATCGCCGTCGGCGAATAGCGCCGATCCGGATTTGGGATGAACTTCGTTCCAGCCGATGTGCGGCACGCGTTCCTCTGTGCTCTGTGCGACGAGTCGGACAACCTCCCCTTCGACAAGGCCGAGCCCTTGGGTTCGCGCACCGCCTTCGGTTCCGATCGTCGCCATCAACTGCATGCCGAGGCAGGCTCCGAGGAATGGCACGTTGTTCGCGCTGGCCTCGCAGATCGCGTCGAGCAGGTGCCAGTCGCGGAGGTTGCGCATCGCTGCACCGAAGGTGCCGACGCCCGGCAGAACCACGCGATCGGCACGCGAGACGATCCGCGGGTCGCGCGTTTTCTCGACAGTCGCGGCGCCACATTCTTCGAGCGCCCGCGCCATGGAATCGAGATTGCAGAGCCCGTAGTCGACGACGGCGGTGAGGCCAGCAGCCATGGGATCAGACGAGCTCGAACTGCGGCACGAGATTGCCTTCGCGATCACGAACCGGTTTGCCGCGATTGTCCGTCTTGAACAATTGCTTGTTTGTGAAGCGGTCGCAAACGGCGTTGAACTCGTCGACCGTCATATCGATCTCGCGCAGTATTTCGGCGATCGGCCTGCCGAGGTAGGTCCAAGGGAATTTACCGTCGTGCCGCATCACCAGGGCCACGGCATCCGATCTGCTCAGCCGCCCGCGGCGAATGTGGTTGTTGGCAATATCCGTAGCCCGGCCGAAGCCGTACTTGACGTACTTGAAGTAGTCGTGAATGCCGGTCTGATAGTTGTCGAGGTTCTCGTAGTTGGCGAGCGAGCCCTCGACGAGACCGTTGGTCGTCTCGAAGCCGAAGCCTTGGGCTATCAAGGCGTTCTGGTAGCCGTCCCACGGGAAATAGTAGCCTAGGAAGATGCCGGTCACACCGGTCGCCCGCAACTCGTCGTCCGTGGGATAGTGATACTGGACGAGATCGCGGCGGGTGATACCATCGAGGCCGACGAGATCCGAAACACGAAGGCCGAGTAGACCACCGAACTCCTCAAGCCAGCGCCGGTCGAGAATTTGACTTTTTTGCGAAGCTGCTGGCCCACCATACTCGTTTTGCGCATTCTCTCCCCACACGAGCAGCGGCACCTTCAGCATCGTCGCCATTCGGACCGGGACGGTAAAGATGGCAACGTGCTCGGGCCAGGAGATGTCACCAACTTCGGTGAGAGCCATCCGGTTTATGCGGCGGCGCACCTTGGGGTTCATGGTCATTTCGACATGATCGACCCCGAGCTTGGCGATGTTGGCCAGGTTGCGGCGGCCGATTTCCGAAAGGGAGTCGGTCGTGGCGGTTACGCAAAGCGGATTGAGATTGTGCTCGAGCAGGCGGATCACCTGATAGGTGGAATCCTTGCCCCCAGATACGGGCACGATGCAATCGTAGTTTGATCCGTCCTTGGAACGATAGCGGTCGGTAACCCCCTTGAACTCGAGCTTTCGCAAGTCCCAATCGACCGCCTTGCGATTCTCGTAGCCTTGGCAAGCAGAACAGACGCCGCGTTCGTCGAACGACAGATCGGGCTTGCTTTCAGGGTAGAGGCAGCGAGTGCAGTAGTGCACGATAGGTCTCAGCTGAGGTTGGCGAGCGACAGGGCGACGTGCTCGACATCGTCATCGCTCATAGCGGGAAAGAAGGGGATCGACAGGCAGCGGGCATAGTAAGCGTCGGACCCCGGCAGGTGAATGTCGCCATAGCGGCGCTGGTAGTAGGGCTGGTGATGGACCGGCAGATAATGCACCTGTGTGCCAACGCCGTTCTGGCGCAGCTTTTCCATCGTTTGGCGGCGGGTGAGGCCGAGGGCAGGAAAGTCCATCAGTACTGCGTAAAGATGATAGCCGTGCACGGCATCGGCATGCGGCACCGGCCGTATGTTCGGCGCAAGCGGCGCCAGCAACCGGTCGTACAGTCTTGCGATATCGCGACGGCGCGCGTGGAAACGCTCAAGCTTCTTGAGCTGGCTGATGCCGAGCGCGCAGAGCGGATCGGGCAGCCGATAGTTCCAGCCGATCTCCTGCATCTCGTAATACCAGAGGTTCGGTGTGCCGCCGTCCAATCCGAGTTCGGGGTTCACGAAGGCGCCTGCGTCGCGCAACATTCCATGACTGCGAAGCACCCTCATCCGGTTGGCGAATTCAGCGCTTGCAGTGGTCGTGATACCTCCCTCCCCGGTGGCGATCACCTTTACCGGATGGGTCGAGAAGCAGGCCATTGCAGAGTGGCGCGTCGCGCCGGCATCGACAGCGCCGAGGGCATGGCAGGCGTCTTCGATCAGGACGATGTCGGCCTCGGCTGCGATTTCCGCAAGCGCCCGCATATCGCAGATCCGGCCATTGAGATGAACGGGCATAGCGACGTGCGCCGTCATGCCCGCGGGAACACGCGTCAGCGCCTCGCGCAGCAATGCCGGCGTCATCAGTCCCGTGTCGGCATCGACATCTGCGAATACGACTTCCGCTCCGCACATGCGGACGACGTTTGCGGTCGCTAGAAATGTCAGCGTCGGAACGATGGCGACATCGCTGGCCGAAAGCTCGAGCGCCAGCACAGCCAGATGCAGCGCCGCGGTACCACTGTTGCAGGCAACAGCATGCTCCGCGCCGGTCGCTGCCGCGAACGCCTCCTCGAATGCCGCGACGGTCGGGCCTGTCGTCAGGTAGTCGCCACCGAGCGCCGCAACGACGCACTCGATGTCGTCAGCCTCGATGGTCTGCCGGCCATAGGGCAGGAAAGGACGCTTCTCGTCGATGCGGGCCGAAGCGGTACTCACGTCAGTCCTTGTCCGAGATGATGTTGGTGAGGCTCGACGCATCGAGCCAATCGGCATTGCTGTCCGACGAGTATCGGAAGCCCTCGGCGACCGGCCGGGCACCGAACGGCCGGAGATGGGTCTGTGTCCATTCGGTTTGGGCCGGGCAGATGACGTAGCGGTCGTCGAGTTCGACGGTCATCCGCGCATCGTCCTCGGTGATCATGATCTCGTGCAGCTTTTCGCCGGGTCGGATACCGACAGTCTTATGCGGCAATTTCGGCGCCAATGACGTTGCGAGGTCGGCGATGTTCATCGAGGGAATCTTCGGGATGAATATTTCTCCGCCGCGCATGATGCTGAGCGAAGAAAGCACGAAGCCGACGCCTTGCTCCAGCGTGATCCAGAACCGGGTCATCCGCGGATCGGTGATCGGCAACTCGGTGACGCCGCGCCTGATCATATCCTGGAACAGCGGGACCACCGACCCGCGGGAGCCGATGACGTTGCCGTATCGCACCACGGCAAAGCTGGTGCCGGTATCCCCGGAGAGATTGTTGGCGGCCACCATGATCTTGTCCGCTGCCAACTTGGACGCACCATAGAGATTGATCGGATTGGCTGCCTTGTCTGTCGATAGGGCGATGACTTTCTCCACGCCCGTTCGTAGGGCAGCCTTGACGACATTCTCCGCGCCGTGGACGTTGGTGAGAATGCACTCGAATGGATTGTATTCAGCGATCGGTACGATCTTCAGCGCAGCGGCATGCACGACGATCTGAATGTCACGCATGGCGAGTTCGAGCCGACCCTGATCCCGCACATCGCCGACAAAAAAGCGCATGCGCGCAAAGATTTCGTCGGAGAACTCGTTGCGGAGTTCCCGAGCCATGCTCTCTTGTTTCTGCTCGTCGCGAGAGATGACCACCAGGCGGCGCGGTGGGATGGGGCGCGACAGCAGGCTGCGGACGAACGCTCGGCCAAAAGAACCTGTTCCCCCTGTCACCAATATCGACTGACCCGAAGCATCGAACTCCGGGCGGTCAAACTTGCGGTCAAGGAACGACATCATTAGGGATGAGCAATCACAAATGAGGGGGGACGGCCAAGCTACCGCACTTCGGGTGAAGTGCTCACCCGAATTACAGCCGACCTGAAAGACCTCGCTCCTTACGCGTCGGCGATGCTCTCGGTCGGCAGCAGTGCTGTAACCTTTCGGCTCAGCATCTGCAATAGATCTGCGACGCACTGATGGTTGGAAACGCGCTCCAACATACCAGCGGAATTTACGACTCGAACTCGAGAAGCGCAGTTGTTCGATGCACCGCATGGGGCGGCACTTCCTCGGCTCCGATCCAAAATCGGATTGCATCATAACGACATACGAGAGCATGGAGTCAGCCATTGCCGCCTCCCGGAGGATGATCCTGCGGAACATGCACGCGCAGCATCTTGGGCGCGCAAACGTGTTCAACGCCAAAGGCAGCTATGGCGCCACTGAAGACGTCCTGCGGATAATCCATGGCCGTCACCATGACGCGGTCGAAAGCGGTCGCCGCAAGCGCGGAGCGTAGGGCAGCGGCTTCGCGCTCTCCCGGAAGCGTCGCCACGATTAGGGCCTGCGAGCGGGGCGCCACCAGCGATGCCACATCGGCTAGATCGCCCTGGCCGACAACCACAAAGCGGGGATGCCCGTGCTGGACACCGTCGGTCAAAATTCTTCCAACTCGATCCTGGCGCGGCGCATGAATTCAAATAAAACCGAGAGATAGCGGGCTGTCAGCCGGGACTTTTCGGCGAAGCCCTGCGGCGTGATGTAGTACGCGTAGCGATCAGATGGGACCTCGGTGACCTTCAACAAGCCCTTGCGAACGCAGCGTGTTAGATAGGTGTTCGCAAGTCCCAGGGCTATTCCCAACTCTCGCGCCAAGTGGCGCTGGGTCATGGCGGCATTGCGCTCGATCGCATCGAGCAGGGCGAGGACTATCGCCTCTTTCGCTTGCTCCCGGCGATCAACCGCATTGTCCCCCAGCACATCCACTGCAGGCTCCTTGCAAATCATGTTCACATCATGAACGTTGAGGTCGAGTGTAGCGATCTAATTTCGGAGGGTCAATTGTGGCACCTAAGCCATTAGCCCGTTTTTCGTGACGGTAGCCTCGTCGCGAGGACCGGGCTTTTGTGTCAATGGCGAAACGTCTGGAGGAGCAGCGCACGCCTCTCGAACAATCGAGAGACGGCTGCCAGGGGAATCGCATGAACGAATCTACCCCGCGCCGGTGATGAGGCTTTCGAGGTAGGTGTCGTCCCAGGCGGCGAGGCGGCGTTTGACGCGCATCGAGTTCTTGTCGACCTTGGTGCGCATCAGGTTGCTCGCAATGTGCGTGATGGTTGCGAAGTTGGCCGGGGCGTTGTCGCGGCGGATGCGGCACTCGTCGTCGCGGAACACCATGTCCATCACCCAGTGGTGGCTCTCGACGGCCCAGTGACCGCGGATCGCATCGCCCTGGCGCGTGGCGTCGGCGGCCAGCGAGGAGATGTAGAAGCGCGTCTCGCTTTCGGTTTTTCCGCCGATGATTTCGCGGATGCTCTCGACCATGACGATGCTCTTCAGACCCACCCAGTCATGATGCTCCTTGAGCCAATCAATGTGGTCTGTCGACGTGTACGTCCTGGTCTCGATGCGGCGTCATGGCGGAGCCATGCTGCGCATGGACGACTCTTTTCCAGAGTCTCGTGCCGGCTGACGACGGTATCCTTGAATTTGCAGGCCTTCTGCTCGGTGAAGAACAGCTCGACGTCATCGCTCAGCGTGCCCTGATTGCCTTTCAAGGCGAGCACATAGTCGGCCTCTTTTTCGATGATCTTCTTGGCGATCTCCTTCTGGCAACCCATCATGGCGGAGCCGTGTTTCACACGGACGCGTCGATGGTGACGATCGCGCCCTTGACCGTGAGCAGATCGAGCAGCTCCGGGATCGCCGTGATCTCGTTGGATTTGTCGGCGACCTTTCTCTGGCCGAGCACCAGACGCTGCCGGCTCGAGAACGCCGAGACCATGTGGATCGGCGCCTTGGAGCCGCCCTCTTGATACGAGCGCCGGAGCGTTTTGCCGTCGATGGCGACAATGTCGTGACCAAGCTTCGTGAGCGACGCAACCCAGCCGATGAAGCACCTCTGGAAGGCCTCGGCGTCGAGGGCTGCAAACAGATTGCCGAACTGATCATGCGACGGCGTACCGTTCTCGAACGCCGCGAAACGGCGCAGAAAATCGAGCTTGCGCTTGCCGAACAGCGCGATCTCGACCCAGCTGTCGGCGCCCGCGAGCACCGCCAGCAGGCACTGCAACAGCATCTCGTTCAGCGGATAGGCCACCTTCCCGCTCTGGCGCGGGTCGTCGAGATTCTCGAAATGCTCCAACCATTCAACGACTTGATCGTACGCACGTTCGACCTGGGATTGTGCGTCGGCCATGGCGGTCCTCCTCGCGAATCGAAAGGACCTGCATAGATTCAGCGTTCTCCCCGTTTGTCACCTACAGATTCATGCAATCGCCCTGAGACGGCTGCCCCTCTTCCTTGCGCTTGGACTTTCCCCGGTGCAGAAGTTGTGATTATGCCCGTTGCGTGTTCCTTCCAGCGGATCGGTTGCATTTTTCGAGAGGATTCGCCGTGTCGGGAAAAGTAGCGCTCATCACCGGTGTCACGGGCCAGGACGGCGCATATCTCGCACAACTCCTTCTCGACAAGGGCTATACCGTCCACGGCATCAAGCGCCGCTCGTCCTCGTTCAACACCGCCCGCGTCGACAATCTCTACGTCGATCCCCACGAGCGCAAGACGCGCTTCTACATGCACTACGGCGACCTCACGGACGCGACCAACCTGATCCGGCTGATCCAGGAGACCCAGCCGTCCGAGATCTACAATCTGGCAGCCCAGAGCCACGTGCAGGTGAGCTTCGAGACGCCCGAATATACCGCCAACGCAGACGCGCTCGGCGTCCTCCGCCTGCTCGAAGCGATCCGCATCCTGAAGATGGAGAAGTCGGTCCGCTTCTACCAAGCCTCTACGTCTGAACTCTACGGCAAGGTGCGCGAGGTTCCCCAGACGGAAACGACACCGTTCTATCCGCGCTCGCCTTATGCCGCGGCGAAAGCCTACGGCTTCTACATCACCGTCAACTACCGCGAGGCCTACGGCATCCACGCCTCGAACGGCATCCTGTTCTACCACGAGAGCCCGATGCGCGGCGAAACTTTCGTCACGCGCAAGATCACCCGCGCGGTCGCCGCCATCGAACTCGGCCTGCAGGAGCGCCTCTATCTCGGCAACCTCGACGCCCGCCGCGACTGGGGCCACGCCCGCGACTACGTCGAAGGCATGTGGATGATCGTCCAGCAGCCCGAGGCCGACGACTACGTTCTGGCGACCGGCGAGATGCACTCCGTCCGCGAGTTCACCGAGTTGGCGTTCGCCCATGTCGGCCGGCGCATCGAATGGCGCGGCACGGGCGAGAGCGGGATCGGCGTCGATACCACATCGGGCAAGACGGTGGTCGAGATCGACCCCCGCTATTTCCGCCCGACCGAGGTCGAGCAGTTGCTGGGCGACGCGACCAAAGCACGCCAGCGCCTCGGCTGGCGCCACAAGACGCTCTCGTGACCGAGATGATGGAAAGCGACTTGAAGGCCGTGGCACTGGAGCAAAGCCGCAAGTCGCGCGAGGAATAGTCGCCGCCGGAACTGACCGCAACAAGGGCTCGACGCATGACGACATCCAATCCGGCGACGACACACGCTGCGCTCGTGGGCCGCTCGGAGAGCGAAGGCTGCGAGGTGGATGCCGTCGCGGCGGCCCACTGGAAAAATCTCGTTATTCCGCTCGCCGGATTGAGTGCCGGATCGATTGGTGGCCAACGTGCGGCTCGTTGACCTCAGGCGTGACATCTTCCGCACGGCGATGGGGGCGGCGGCGCTGGGCGCGATGGCTGCTGGAACCGCACGGCCGCGGCCCGGCCTTCAGCCCCGGGTCTTCTATGGCGGAGCACGTTCCGGCAACCTCGGCGGTCCCCTCGTCAAGATCGGCCTTCTGCAACAGTCCTTCCCGGCCCATTGGTCGGATTTTTCGCTCGTCTACCTGTTGTCGAATGCGCTCTACTTGCCTGACTTCGCCCTGGCCGCATTGCGCCATCGCGCCATTCCTCTCGTCGTCAATCAGAACGGCGTCTTCTACCCGGTCTGGTACCCGCATGGTTTCGAGCGCGAGAACAATCGCATCGGACGCGCGCTCGAAGCCGCAAACCACGTCTTCTTTCAATCCACGTTCTGCAAGGAATGCGTCGAGCGTTTTGTCGGCGTCGCGCCGAGGTCGTACGAAATCCTTCACAACGCCGTCGATACCGGCGCGTTCGCGCCGTCACCGGACGCCGGCGATATGAAGGGACGAACTTTGCGTTTTCTCTTCACGGGGAAAATCGGTGCCGCCAACGGCTACCGCCTGCTCGCCCCGATCAGAGGTCTGGCCGCGGCGCGACGTGGCGGTCTCGATGTCGCGCTGGATGTGGCAGGCGCCATCGACCTGGGTGTGCTGGCCGCGGCGCAACGGGAAATCGAACATCTGCGTCTCGATGCCCACGTCACGCTTTCCGACCCATACACCCGCACGGCCGCGCCTGCGCTCTACCGCGCCGCCGACGCGTACATCACCACCGCGCATAACGATCCCTGTCCCAACGTCGTGCTCGAGGCGATGGCCACGGGGCTGCCGGTCTTGTACGGCGCCTCGGGCGGCGTGCCTGAACTCGTCGGCCCTGATGCAGGTGTCGCGATGACCGTTCCCCAGACCTTCGAATCGACGCCGGTTCCTGAGCCGCAAGCGATTGCCGAAGGCATGGCTCAGATCGTGGCCAACCGGTCGAGCATGGCGACCGCCGCGCGTGTGCGCGCGCTCGAGCGGTTCGATCTCGGCCGCTGGATTGCGCGTCACGCGGACGTATTCGAAAAGCTGTCGGCAGGCCGCGGTCCGGCATCCTGAGCCGATGGACTCAGGCGAGCGGCTTGCGCGCCAGGCCCAGCACCATATGCCCGACGACCGGGGCGGGCAGCACGAGGCTGAGCCCGTACGCGAGACCTCTCGACACCTGCCGGGAGGGATCGAGACCGACATTGTGCTGTAGCCAGCGCAACGTGCCTTGCGGCTTGTGGATGATGCGCACGTCATCCACCTGGAACCCGCCGCGCGCGAGCACTTGGGCCATCTCGCCACGCGTGAGCCGCCACTGGTAGAATCGTGTCTTGTTCTTGGTCGGCGA
>CAMDPA010000053.1 GCA_945903565.1 Devosia equisanguinis
GAAATTCCCGGTGCCGCCCCACGGCAGCGCCAGGTGTCAGACCCGGAGGGTCGGACACCTCCCAAGCGGAGACAGCCGATGAACGAGATCACCAGCATCTTCAAGCAGCAGCAGGCCCCGCTCCCGACGTTCGACCGGATCAAGATCACGATCGCGAGCCCGGAAGACATCATGTCGTGGTCGTACGGCGAGATCAAAAAGCCCGAAACGATCAACTACCGTACCTTCAAGCCGGAGCGTGACGGCCTGTTCTGCGCGCGGATCTTCGGGCCGATCAAGGACTACGAATGCTTGTGCGGCAAGTACAAGCGCATGAAGTACAAGGGCCTGATCTGCGAAAAGTGCGGCGTCGAGGTGACGCTGGCCAAGGTGCGCCGCGAGCGCATGGGCCACATCGAGCTGGCCGCGCCGGTCGCCCACATCTGGTTCCTGAAGTCGCTGCCGTCGCGCATCGGCCTGTTGCTGGAAATGACGCTGAAGGATCTCGAGCGCGTGCTCTACTTCGAGCACTACGTCGTGATCGAGCCGGGCGTGACGACCTTCAAGGAGAAGCAACTGCTCTCCGAGGACCAGTATAACGCGGCGATCGACGAGTTCGGTCCGGACAGCTTCACCGCCGGCATCGGCGCGGAAGCGATCCGCGACCTGCTGGGCGCCATGGACCTGCCGAAGCTGCGCGAGCAGATCCGCCAGGAGATCATCGAGGCGACGACCGAGCTGAAGCCGAAGAAGCTCGCCAAGCGCCTGAAGGTGATCGAGGCGTTCATCGAGTCCGGCAACCGTCCGGAGTGGATGATCCTGACCGTCGTGCCGGTTATCCCGCCCGAGCTGCGTCCGCTGGTGCCGCTCGATGGTGGCCGCTTCGCGACCTCCGATCTCAACGATCTCTACCGCCGCGTGATCAACCGCAACAACCGCCTGAAGCGGCTGATGGAGCTGCGCGCGCCCGACATCATCATCCGTAACGAAAAGCGGATGCTGCAGGAGTCGGTCGACGCGCTGTTCGACAACGGCCGCCGGGGCCGCGTCATCACCGGCGCCAACAAGCGTCCGCTGAAGTCGCTCGCCGACATGCTGAAGGGCAAGCAGGGCCGCTTCCGGCAGAACCTGCTCGGCAAGCGCGTCGACTACTCGGGCCGTTCGGTGATCGTGGTTGGTCCCGAGCTCAAGCTGCATCAGTGCGGCTTGCCCAAGAAGATGGCGCTCGAGCTGTTCAAGCCGTTCATCTACGCGCGGCTGCAGACGCTCGGCCAGGCGGCCACCGTCAAGCAGGCCAAGAAGCTCGTCGAGAAGGAAAAGCCCGAAGTCTGGGACGTGCTCGACGAGGTGATCCGCGAGCATCCCGTGATGCTCAACCGGGCGCCGACGCTGCATCGTCTTGGTATTCAGGCGTTCGAGCCGATGCTGATCGAAGGCAAGGCGATCCAGTTGCATCCGCTCGTGTGCGCCGCCTTCAACGCGGACTTCGACGGCGACCAGATGGCGGTGCACGTGCCGCTGTCGCTCGAGGCACAGCTCGAAGCGCGCGTGCTGATGATGTCGACCAACAACATCCTGCATCCCGCCAGCGGGCAGCCGATCATCGTGCCGTCGCAGGATATCGTGCTCGGCCTGTACTACGTTTCGCTGCTACGCGACAAAGAGCCGGGCGAAGGGATGCTGCTCGGATCGACCGCCGAGGCGCGTTTGGCATTGGATGCCGGCGTCGTGTCGCTGCATGCGAAGGTCAAGGGCCGCTTCACCGCGATCGACGCGGAGGGCAAGGAAGTCGTGGAGGTCCACGAGACCACGCCGGGCCGCATGTTCCTGGGCGACGTGCTGCCGAAGGTACCCGGCGTCAAGTTCGCACTGGTCAACCAGCTGCTGACCAAGAAAGCGATCTCGAGACTGATCGACAACGTCTATCGTAGCTGCGGCCAGAAGGAGACGGTGATCTTTTGCGACCGGATCATGGCGCTTGGTTTCCACCACGCGTTCCGCGCCGGCATCTCGTTCGGCAAGGACGATATGCTCGTTCCCGACGAGAAGGCGAAGATCATCGAGAAGGCGGACGAACTCGTCGCCGAGTTCGAGCAGCAGTACAACGAAGGCCTGATCACCAAGGTCGAGAAGTACAACAAGGTGGTCGACGCCTGGTCGAAGTGCACGGACGAGATCGCCAAGGAGATGATGGACCGCATTTCGGCTGTTCACATCGACAAGGAGTCGGGCCGTACCAAGCCGATCAACTCGATCTATATGATGAGCCACTCCGGCGCGCGCGGCTCGCCGACCCAGATGCGGCAGCTCGCGGCGATGCGCGGCCTGATGACCAAGCCCTCGGGCGAGATCATCGAGACGCCGATCAAGTCGAACTTCAAAGAAGGTCTGTCGGTGCTCGAGTACTTCAACTCGACGCACGGTGCCCGCAAGGGGCTCGCTGACACCGCCTTGAAGACGGCGAACTCTGGCTATCTGACGCGCCGTCTCGTCGACGTCGCGCAGGATAGCATCATCACGATCGAGGATTGCGGGACGGATCGCGGCATCAACGTGCAGGCGGTCGTCGATTCCGGCAACGTGATCGTGACGCTGGCGGCTCGCGTGCTTGGCCGTACCGCAGCGGAGGACATCGTCGATCCGACCACGAACAAGGTGATCATCGCTAATGGCGAGCTGATCGAGGAGAAGGATTCGGAGGCGATCGACAAGGCGCTGATCCAGGAGATCCGCATCCGTTCGGTGCTGACCTGCGAGACCGAGCCCGGCGTGTGCGGCAAGTGCTACGGCCGCGATCTGGCACGTGGCACGCCGGTCAACATCGGTGAAGCCGTGGGTGTCATCGCGGCGCAGTCGATCGGTGAGCCGGGCACTCAGCTCACGATGCGCACGTTCCACATCGGCGGGGCGGCGAACGTCGTCGACACCTCGTTCATCGACACCAACTTCAACGGCACGATCAAGATCAAGGGCCGCAACGTCCTAAAGGACAGCCAGGGCCGTTTGATCTCGATGAGCCGTTCGATGTCGGCGGTGGTCGTCGATTTGACCGGCAAGGAACTCGCCACGCACAAGATCCCTTATGGCGCGCGGATGCTCATCGACGAGGGCGACACGGTCAAGCGCGGCACGCGTCTGGCGCAGTGGGACCCCTTCACGCGGCCGATCCTGGCGGAAGTCGACGGCACCGCTGACTTCGAGGATCTGGTCGAGGGTGCTTCGATGCGCGAGCTGACCGACGAGATGAAGGGCACCACCAGCCGCGTCGTTCTCGATTGGCGTGCGACGCCGCGTGGCTCCGAGTTGAAGCCTGCGATCGTCGTCAAGGACAACAAGGGCAAGCCGATCAAGCTGACCCGTGGCGATGCTCGCTACCTGTTGCCGGTCGACGCGATTCTCTCGGTCGACCGCGGCGGCGACGTCAAAGCCGGCGACGTGCTGGCGCGTATCCCTGTCGCTTCGGCGAAATCGGGCGACATCACGGGCGGTCTGCCGCGCGTGGCGGAGCTGTTCGAGGCGCGGCGGCCGAAGGATCACGCGATCATCGCGGAGATCTCGGGCACGGTCGAGTTCGGCAAGGACTACAAGAACAAGCAGCGCATCAACATCCGGCCGGATGACGAGTCGGCCGAGCCGGTCGAGTATCTGATCCCGCGCGGCAAGAGCCTTGCGGTTCAGCACGGCGACCGGATCGAGCGCGGCGAGTACGTGTACGACGGCCACCCCGCGCCGCACGACATTCTCGCGATCAAGGGCGTCGAGGAGCTGGCGAACTACCTGATCAACGAGATCCAGGACGTCTACCGGCTGCAGGGCGTGACGATCAACGACAAGCACATCGAGGTGATCGTCCGGCAGATGCTGCAGAAGGTCGAAGTGACCGATACCGGCGAGAGCGAACTCATCAAGGGCGACAACGTCGAGCGGGCCGAGTTCGAGCTGATCCGGGCGGCAGTCGAAAAGGAAGGCAAGCGGCCACCGACAGCGCAGCCCGTGCTGCTCGGCATCACCAAGGCCAGCTTGCAGACCCGCTCGTTCATCTCTGCGGCTTCGTTCCAGGAGACGACGCGCGTGCTGACGGATGCTGCCGTCAATGGCAAGGCTGACATGCTCGAAGGCCTGAAGGAAAACGTGATCGTTGGCCGTCTTATCCCGGCCGGCACCGGCGGCATGCTGCGCCGTCTGCGCAAGGTCGCGGCCAAGCGCGATGAGCTGATCGCCAAAGAGAAGTCGAAGTCCGACGCGGATAAGTCGCTGTCGGGGCCTTCGGCTTCAGGCTCGCGGCTGGAACAGCGCCGCCGCCGCCGTCCGGCGGACGAGGTGATGTCGTAAGCCTTGCCGCCGGTCTCGTGCCGGCGGTGTGCTAAAAAAGTAGGGCGGCCCGATCGTTGGATCGGCCGCCCTTCTTGCATATTGCTCTACGCTCCCATGTCCAATTCCACCCATACAGGCGTGTGATCGGACGGCTTTTCTGTGCCCCGGGGGCTTTTGTCGACATCGGCGGTGACGAGGCGGTCGGCGGCTTGCGGCGAGAGCAACAGGTGGTCGATGCGGATGCCGTTGTTCTTCTGCCAGGCGCCGGCCTGATAGTCCCAGAACGAGTAGACGCCGGGGCCAGGGTGGCAGGCGCGGATCGCGTCCGTCAGGCCGAGTGACAGGAAGCGACGCCAGGCGGCGCGGCTTTCGAGCTGGAATAAGGCGTCACCGGTCCAGGCTGCGGGTTCCTTGGCGTCGGCGGGCTCTGGAATGATGTTGTAGTCACCGGCCAGAACCAGCGGTTCCTCCAGTGCGAGGAGATCGCGCATGTGGGCTTCCAAGCGCTCCATCCAGCGGCATTTGTAGGCGAACTTGTCGGTGCCGAGCGGATTGCCGTTGGGCAGGTAGATCGAGGCAACGCGCACCGCGCCGCGCGGGGTGGAGACCACCGCCTCGATGTAGCGCGACTGCAGATCCTCGGGATCGCCGGGTAGGCCGCGGCGGATATCCTCCAGCGGCGTGCGCGACAGAATCGCGACGCCGTTGAACCCCTTCTGGCCGTGGGTGGCGACGTTGTAGCCGAGTGCTTCCAGGGGGGCTGCGGGGAAACCCTCGTCGACCGACTTGATCTCCTGCAGGCAGACGATATTGGGGCGGGCCGAGGCCAGCCACCCTTCGAGCTGGGAGATGCGGGCCTTCACACCGTTGATGTTCCACGTCGCTATGCGCATGAGTTGCCCCGTATAGCCCTGTATTGCCCCGCGGGGGGCGAATGTGCCGGTCCGGCATGCGTCTTGCTCAAGCACGCAATGAAATGCATGCCAATCCGCGATCATCGAATGTGCGTTAACTTGCAATTAACGCATACCGTACAGAATCGATGAATATCTTATGGCGTGCTCGGGACGCGAGGGCCGGCCGATGAGTCTTTCCTATTACGATGTGCGAGAGAAACCCCAGACTAAGATTGCGACGGGGCTGATTATTCTGAATGCGGCGATGTCGTTCGCCATGGTGTTCTATTGGTCGGGGCTCGCGGGCTTTGTCGGCGAACCCTACAAATGGGCGATGCGCGGCAACATCAGCCCCACTCCGGCGCTGTTCGAGTATCCCTATCTGGGGCTGTGGATGACGCCGCTGCTGTGCATGTGCGGCGGCTGGCTCGCCTTGAAGGGGGACCGAGCCTTTGCAGCACGCATGATCGGGTTCTATCCCACGGTGATGCTCATCTTGATGTTGGGCTGGTACTACCTGACCCCGATGGAATGGCACTGAGGCGCGCTTTCGTCCGCAGCTTAAAGCGAGAAGCTCGTGCCGCAACCGCACGAGCTTTGCGCGTTCGGGTTGGTGATGCGGAATGACGCGCCCATGAGATCGTCGACGAAATCAACCTCCGAGCCCTTGAGATAGTCGAGCGATACCGGATCGATCAGCATCCGTGCGCCCTCGCGCTCGATGACGATGTCCTCGGCCTCGGCCGCACCGACCATGTCGAACTTGTACTGGAAGCCCGAGCAGCCGCCGCCTTCCACGCTAACGCGGAACAGCTTATTGCCGGGTTCGCCGGCCGCGATCACCAGGATGCGCTGGGCGGCCCGCTGGGTAAGCCCGATGCTGGTTTGGCCAACGCTTGATTGGTCGATGCTGGTCTGGTTCATGGTCGTCAACGTCTCTTCGCCAACGGTATTCACCCGGAATCGCGGGAACGACGGCTTGTCCCAACAAGGGGCGGCAACGTAAGATCATAACCGAACATAGGTGCGGATTCGGTCCTGGCCAAGGCCGGTTTCGGCTTCGGGCGAGGAAGCATGATGCCACACGCCATCTCCACGGTTTCATATGGGCCTTCGGCGGACGGGGGGCAAGGCTATGGCGCCGAGCTCGCCATCGGCGACCGTTCGATGGCTCCTTATGCCGCCAGCCGCAGCTCGAGCAGGGGCCGGTTGCATCCGGAGGCGCCGTGTCCCACCCGCAACCCGGTGCAGCGCGACCGCGACCGCGTGCTGCACTCGAGCGCGTTCCGCCGGTTGATGCACAAGACGCAGGTGTTCGTGTTCCACGAGGGCGACCACTATCGGACGCGGCTCACGCACAGCCTGGAGGTGGCGCAGATCGCCCGCACCTTGGCGCGGCAACTGCGGTTGGACGAGGACCTGGCGGAGGCGCTGGCGCTGGCGCACGATCTTGGCCATCCGCCGTTCGGGCATGCTGGCGAGCGGGCGCTTGACGAGATCATGAAGCCGCACGGCGGGTTCGACCACAACGTGCAGAGCTTTCGGATCGTGACGCGGCTGGAGCGCAAGTACGCTGCGTTCGATGGGCTCAATCTGTGCTGGGAGACGCTGGAAGGGCTGATCAAGCATAACGGGCCTCCAGGAACTTTGGGAGAAGCGCAGGCGCACCGGCAACTCTTGCACGCGATCCGCCACGTCGAGGCGCGGATGGACCTGCAGCTCGACCGGTTTGCGTCGGCGGAGGCCCAGGTTGCAGCGATAGCCGACGATATCGCCTGGATGACGCACGACATCGACGACGGTCTGCATGCGGGTTTGATCACCGCCGACGATCTGTTGGCGGTTCCATTGGTGGCGGCGATGCTTGCGGCCGTGCCTGTGGGTGCGGAGGCGGAAGCGTCGCGGCGCATCTACGAGGTGGTGCGGCGGCTGATCACGGATCTCATTGGCGACGTCGTGGTCGAGACGCGCGGGCGACTGGCGGCGCTGGCGCCCGCGGGGGCGGATGACATCCGTGATGCGGGGCAGGCGATCGTGGCTTTCTCGCCTGCAATGGCGACGGAGCTGGGGAAGCTGCGCCGGTTCCTGTTTCAGCGGCTTTACCGGCATCCGCGCGTGACCCGTGTGATGGATGACGCGCAGGGCATGATCCGCGATCTCATGGCCCGCTACGTGGTGGACGCCAGCGCGATGCCGCGGGCCTGGGCGGAGGAGGCGGCAACCTTGGACGAGCACCGGCGCGCGCGGCTGGTGGCGGATTTCGTGGCGGGCATGACGGATCGCTTCGCGATCGGCGAACACCGGCGCTTGTTCGCGACGACGCCGGAGTTGCGGTGAATTTGGCGAAAGGCTTGCATCTGCCATCGTTTCGCGCAGACAGACCGTGTCTGCCCTGCCGTCCGCTCGGGAAGCATTATGTTCACATTTTTATGTGCAATGTTGGTTAGTAATTTGTCCGCGGGAGGCATGAATGGAAAGCCTGTTCATCAATACGTTGATGGCTATTGTCTCGACCGCAATTCTGGTGCTCGTATTTTGGCGCATTGGCCTGTTGTTGCCGAAGCCCGAGGGGAAGACTGAGAATTTAAGAAATTTTCACTGCGCTCATCCGCCCGCGCTCTTCAATAAAGAGTTCAAATGCGAAGCGTTTTATCTCTTGATCAACATCTTCATTTCTCAATCGGTGGCGATTTTACTTATTTTTGCACTCATGAAATTCGGCGCCGATGGATTGCCGTACCAGGTATTCGACAAGCAAGTCGGTAGCCTGCCTTTTGTGCTGCAGGTGCTGTTGGGCTTGCTGGTCATCGATATATCCGTGTGGATCCGCCACGGCTTCGTACACAAGTTTCTCTGGTCGTTCCATGCGGTGCACCATAGCGCCAAAGAGTTGACCTGGCTGACGACTCGCCGCCTACACCCCGTCGATCAAATCGTGATGAGTCTGATCGATTTCGTAATTCTCTATGTCCTAGGTTTTTCTGCCGAGGGTATGGCGGGGGCACTCGCCGTCAAGTATCTGAACAACCTGTTCGTGCACAGTAATATCGTGCTGGATTATCCCAAGCCGTGGAAATACATCTTTGTCAGCCCCAACATGCACCGCTGGCACCACGCGACGGAGAAAGAGGCGCATGACAAGAATTTTTGCGTCGTGTTCGCTTTCATAGATTACTTCATGGGCACCTACTATGTGCCCGATAATGCTCTGCCGAAAGCCTATGGCAGCGATATTGCCGAGCTGGATGATATCGAGCACAAGAGCATCTGGAAAGAACTCTGGCAGCCATTCAAGGCGACGCGCGGAACGACGGTTGCCCATGAGACGGTGAAGCCTGGCCGCTCGGAGCTTGGCTGAAACGCGCCACCACCAATGCAGCCAGGCCGAACGCTGGAACACGTGTTCGCTCCCCGAGGCTGGGAGGTCGGTTCGGCCATTGGTTTTTCGGGCGCTCAGGGACGTTTGTGCAACTCAGCCCGGCTTTTCGCGCAGCTGCTGATTTGACGCCCCCCTTGAACTACGTTAGCCCCGCCTGAATATGCCGACTGGTCCGCGGACGTGCGTGTGGCCGTCTGGCGCATCAAGGGCAAGACCTATGAACGTGTTCGCCGAGGTTGGGCAGCGGATCGTCGCCGCGCTCGAGAGCTTGAAGGCCGAGGGCAAGTTGCCGGCGGATCTGCCACTCGATGCCGTTCAGGTGCCGGAAGAACCGCGCGACCCCAAGCATGGCGATATGGCGACCAACGCCGCGCTGGCGCTCGCCAAGGCGGCGAAGATGAAACCGCGCGATATCGCGGATATGCTGGCGGTGCAGTTGCAGGCCGATCCGGATGTGACGAAGGCCGAGGTGGCCGGGCCGGGCTTCATCAATCTCACGTTCGCGCCGGGGTTCTGGCACGGCGTCATCCGTACGATCCTAGCAAACAGTGACAGTTATGGCCGTTCCACGATCGGCAAGGGCGAGACGGTCGATATCGAGTACGTGTCGGCCAACCCAACGGGCCCGATGCACATCGGACATTGCCGGGGCGCGGTGTTCGGCGATGCGTTGGCGAACCTGCTCGACCATGCCGGCTACAAGGTCACGCGCGAGTACTACATCAACGACGCCGGGGCGCAGGTCGACAAGCTCGGTGCGTCCGCCTACCTGCGCTATCTAGAGGCGCTTGGCGAAACCATCGGCGAGATTCCGGCGGGGCTTTATCCTGGCGATTATCTGAAGCCGATCGGTGCGGCGCTGGCCAAGCAGCATGGGCAGGCGCTGAAGTCGAAGCCGGAGGCCGAGCGCATCGCGATTTGCCGCAAGGCGGCGATCGACACCAATCTCGCCGAGATCAAAGAGGATCTGGCGCAACTCGGTGTGCGGCACGACGTATTCTTCTCGGAAGCGTCGTTGACGAGCGGGCCGCGCGACAAGATCGCGGAGGCGATCGTCAGGCTCGATGCACGCGGGTTGATCTTCAAGGGTGCGTTGCCGCGGCCCAAGGGGCACGATGAGGACGAGTGGGAAGAGCGCGAGCAGACACTGTTCCGCTCGACCGCGTTCGGCGACGACATGGATCGCGCACTGCAAAAGTCGGACAATAGCTACACCTACTTCGCGGGCGATGTCGGCTATCACCACGACAAGCTGGAGCGTGGGTTCGACCACTATATCAACGTGCTCGGCGCTGATCACGTCGGCTACATCCCGCGTGTGAAGGCCGTGGTGTCGGCGCTGTCGGACGGCAAGGCGAGCTATGCGACGCCGGTGTGCCAGCTCGTGAAGGTGCTGCGCGATGGCGTGCCGATCATGATGTCGAAGCGGGCAGGACTCTTCGTTGCGCTGCGCGACGTGGTCGACGAGGTCGGCTCGGATGCGGTGCGTTTCATGATGCTGACGCGCAAGAACGACTCGGCGATCGACTTTGATCTCAAGAAGGTGCTCGAGCAGTCGAAGGACAATCCTGTCTTCTACGTGCAGTACGCTCACGCGCGCGCCGCGTCGGCTTTGCGCAAGGCGGAGGCCGAGATCCCGGGGTTCGATATGGCCGCGGTGCGGGCCGGGCGGTGCGATCTTGGCGCGCTGACCGATCCAGGCGAGATCGAGCTGATCCGCCAACTTGCCAAGCTGCCGCGCTTGATCGAGGCGGCGGCGCGGGAGCGGGAACCGCATCGGGTGACCTACTATCTCTATGACTTGGCTTCCAATTTTCACCAACAATGGAACCGTGGCAACGATTCGCCACATTTGCGCTTCATACAACCCGATGACGTTGCAATGTCTGGGGCGAGGGCGACCCTGGTTGCTGCAACAAAACAGGTGATATCCTCCGGGCTTGGTGTTCTGGGGGTCCACGCTCCCGAGGAATTGCGCTAACTTCCGAGTCGGCGTGGTGCCGCGCACGCGAGCATTCCGTTCGTGGCTCCGGCGCTTTGTTCCGGGGAATCTGGGGGATCAGGGCAGATGTCTGGGTCGCAAGGTCGATTTCCACCCGCAATGCCGCCTAATCCGCAATGGCGGCATCCGGGTGAAGCTGAGCGCGTGGCGAACCACGGGCAGGCGCAGCCGCAGTGGGGAACGCCGCCGCCAGGTGCGCAGGCAAATCATCCCAATCACGGGCAGCTGCCCCCATTCCCGCCGCAGTTCCAGCCGCAGCCACCCGCGCTGCCGGCAGGTGGCTATGCACCGCCGGCTCATCCCGCTGGGCAGCAGCAGCAGGGACAGCAGCAGTACGTTCCACAGCAGCCCGCGCCGCAGAATGCGCCGCCTTATGGGTATCCACCGCAGCAGGCGCGTCCCGATCAAGGTGCATACGATCTCGGCAGCTATACGATGTCCTCCGGGCAGGCGCCTCCGCCGCACCCGAATACGGTTCGGTCCGGACGGCCGCCGCAGCCCGCGCCGGAAACGACTCAGCAGTGGGCGCCGCAGCCGGTGGAGCCTTATCCCTACACGGGGCAGCCGCAGCAGGCGCCGACCGCTGCCCCGCAGCAGGCTGGTGCAGGCTATGGTTATCAGCAGCAGGTGGGCGCGAACGTTCCTGCCGCGCAGCATGAGCAGGATGCTGGCTACGAGGAAGAGGTCGAGTACGAGGATCCCCCTCGGCGTAGCCGCAAGTGGATGATCGCCGCCGCGCTGATTGGGTCGATCGGCCTGGGTGGTGGTATCGCGTACGGCTACAAGTCGATGTTCTCGCCCAAGGCGGGCGACAAAACGCAGGTCGTCAAGGCGCCGCGCGAGCCGGCCAAGGTCGCGCCGGCCGATCGTGGTGGCAAACAATTCGCCAATACGGACAACAGTACGGTGATGAACCGTTTGCCGGCCGAAGGTTCGGCCAATGCCGCGGGCGGTACGACCGACAGCAGCGGCGTGCGGCGTGTCTCCACCGTTCCGGTTGATCGCAACGCAGGGGCAGTTCCGCCGCCATCGTCGAGTGGTCCGGCCAATGTGCCGGGGATGATGATGGTGGGGGGCGGTAATCCTGGCATGGCCGGCGTGATGATCGCGCCGCAACCGTCCGCCAACGCGCCAGCGCAGCCACCGCAGCGGGTGGCCGTGGCAACGCCTCCACCTCCGCCGCCCGTGCGTAAGGCGCAGCCGGTCGAGGCCCCGGAAGCCGCTGTGCCGACCAAGCGGCTTCCTGCCACAACCGTCGCAGCTGCGGAGCGTGTTCCAGCGCCGCCTGCCGCCGAGCGTGTGAAACCTGCCGGGCCTGCTGGTTATGTCGCGGTGCTCGGTTATCAGCGCACGCAGATGGAGGCCATGAAGATGATGGCCGACCTGCAACAGAAGTACGAGGCGCTGCGCGACAAGAAGCTTGAGATCGTGCAGTCGGATCAGACCTCGCGCGGGCTTGGTGTCATCTATCGCGTGGTGGTCGGGCCTCGTGGCAGCATCGCGCCGGCACGTGACATCTGCGCGCGACTCAAGGAAGCGGGTATGCCGAACACCGGCTGCTATCCGCTGGCTGCGAACTAAAACGCGCGATGTTCGAGGGTTAAGACCGGCAATGCGCGCGGCACTTATTGTCGGTCTTTCGGGCGAGCAGTTGACGGTGCCCGAGCGCCGATTTCTCGCGGATGTGCGCCCGGCAGGATTGATCCTGTTCGCCCGCAATTGCAGCAGCCCCAATCAGATTCGCGCGCTTGTCGCGGACGCGCTGGATGCCATCGGTAGCGGTGACACGCTTGTTTTGATCGATCAGGAAGGTGGACGCGTTCGCCGCTTGCGTCCGCCGCAGTGGCGCGAACTTCCAGCGGCGGCGCAGTTCGCCGCGATCGGCGCAACCGATCCTGAGCTTGCCTGTCGCTACGCCCGGCTCGGCGCGGAGATCACCGCGCACGATTTGCGCGCGATGGGGATCAACACCAACTGCGCGCCGGTGCTCGATCTGCGCATTCCGGGTGCGCACGACATCATCGGCGACCGGGCTTACGGCGCTACGTCCGCCGAGGTCGCCAAGCTCGGCCGCGCGGTTGGCGAGGGTTATATCGCGGGTGGCGTCGTCCCCGTCATCAAGCACATTCCAGGGCATGGCCGGGCGCTGGCCGACAGCCACTTCGAATTGCCAGTGGTTGGTACGCCGCGCGCGGAACTCGAAGCCACGGACTTTGCGCCATTCCGGATGCTGGCCGACATGCCGGCGGCGATGACGGCGCATGTCGTCTACACCGCTGTCGACGCCGAGCTACCGGCCAGTACCTCGGCCAAGGTGACGGCCGAAATTATTCGTGGGCACATCGGTTTTGAGGGTCTGTTGATGAGCGACGACCTGGGCATGCAGGCGCTGGCCGGCTCGATGCGCGATCTGGCCGAGGCGGTGATCCGTGCCGGCAGCGATGTCGCGCTTCACTGCAGCGGCGATCTCGCCGAAATGGATGCGGCAGCGAGCGGGGTACCGGCGTTAGCTGGGCTAGCGTTGGCGCGCTTTCAGGCCGCGGTTGCCGTTACGCGATCTAGGCAGCCGCTCGATGTCGGGGCGGCGGAAGCCGCGCTTGCGGCCGTGATTGCGCAGGGGGCCGATCGCGCGATTTCGTAGTCGCGCTGATCTGCTCCATCTTGGCGCGGCCTGTCCGCATGGGCTAAAGACGACGGGTGACACGCGCCGGTAGGGCGTCGTTGTCCGAGGCCACGCGTACAAGGAGTGCATCCATGGGCAAGAACATTACTTTGAAGGCCAGCGACGGCCATTCGCTTTCGGCTTATCGCGCTGATCCCGCCGGTACGCCGAAGGGTTGCATGATCGTCATTCAGGAGATTTTTGGCGTCAACGATCACATCCGCAGCGTTGCCGATCGGGTGGCGAAGAACGGTTATCTCGCGATCGCTCCGTGCCTGCAGGATCGCGCGCAGCCCGGTTTCGAGGTCGGCTACACGCCCGCCGACGTCGAGAAGGGCAAGGAAATGCGCATGAAGGTCAAGAACGAGGATTCGCTCAAGGATCTGCGCGCCACGTTCGACTACCTCAAGGCGCAGAACGCCGGGAAGGTCGGCGTCGTCGGCTATTGCTGGGGCGGATCGCTTGCCTGGCTGGCCGCGACCGAGATCGACGGTCTCGCTGTTGCGGTGTCCTATTACGGCGGCGAAGTCGCCAACAACACCGACAAGAAGGCCAAGTGCCCGGTCATGTTCCACTTCGGCGAGAAGGACATGTCGATCCCGATGGATAAGGTCGAGATCGTCAAGGCGAAGCTGCCCGAGCATCCGCTGTACGTCTATGCGGCTGGCCATGGCTTCTCGTGCGACGCGCGTGGATCGTTCGACGCCGCAGCGCACGCGCTCGCGCTGGAGCGGACGCAGGCGTATGTCGCGAAGCATATGAGCTGATGCGGAAATGGTGTCGGACCCTCCGGGTCCGACACCATGCGCAAAGCTTGAAGAATGTGCACCGTATTTGCGCCGATACAATTCAAGCCGCGCTCCGGTGTCAGACCCGGAGGGTCTGACACCAAAATCTGGGAACCATCACCATGCTCAGGCGTTTGCTATCAGCGTTTCTGGTTTCGCTCGTGCTCGCTGCACCTGTCGCGATGGCGCAGGGATGGCCGCAGCGCACAGTGAAACTGATCGTCCCGCTTGGGCCTGGTTCGGGTGCCGACATCGGCGCGCGGTTGCTGTCGGACCGGTTGTCGAAGCGCTGGGGGCAGCCGGTGATCGTGGAGAACCGGACGGGTGGGGATGCTATTCCCGCGCTCACGCAGTTCATCGGCGCCAACGACGATCATACGCTGTTGTTCGCGCCGTCGAGCACGTTCATCGCGCATCCCCTGCAGTACGCCAAGCTCGCCTACGATCCCAAGGAGCTGATGCCGGTCGTTCGTGTCTCGAACACGGTGATCTCCATTACGGTGCCGGCGTCGCTCGGCGTGTCGACGCTGGCGGAGTTCGTCGCGCTGGCGAAGAAGGAGCCGGGCAAGCTCAACTTCCATGCCATCACAAGTCTCAACGATCTGCAGTTCCAGGCTTTCCTCAAGGTCGCGGGTCTCGACGTGGTGCGTGTGCCGTACCGCGACGGCGTGCAAGCGCTGAACGATCTCGCAGAGGGTCGCATCCAGGCCTATTCGTCGGCGTTCGCCGTGGCGCGGCCGCAGGTGCAAGCCGGCAAGGTGAAGGTGATCGCGATCACGAACACGCAGCGCACCGACACGGTGCCGGGCGTTGCGACGGCGACGGAGCAGGGCTTTCCCGCGCTCGAGTTCGACGGGTTGATCGGCGCCTTCTCGACGCGTGTCATGAGTGAAGAGGTGCGCGAGAAGATCGCCAAGGACGTGATGGAGTTCAGCCGCGATCCGGAAATCGTGAGCCGGCTGACCACGACGGCGCAGATCGTCAATCCGGGCGGGCCGGCGGCGTTCGCCAAGGCGCTCGACGATCAGCGCAAGGGCGCCGCCGAGACCGTGCGGATCGTCGGTTTCAAGGCGGCGCAGTGATCGAGATGTCCCACCTCATACAGCCGCGCCACCTCACCCACACCGTCGACGTCGCCGGCGTCAAGATCGGCGGCGGGCATCCGATCGTCGTGCAGTCGATGACCAACACCGACACGGCCGATGTCGCGGGCACGGCGGCGCAGGTGGCGGCGTTGGCGCGGGCGGGCTCGGAGATCGTGCGGATCACGGTCGATCGCGACGAGGCGGCAAAGGCGGTGCCGCACATCCGCGACCGGCTGGCGAAAATGGGCGTGCGCGCGCCGCTGGTCGGTGACTTCCATTATAATGGCCATACGCTGCTGGCGGAGAATCCGGCCTGCGCGGAGGCGCTCGACAAGTATCGCATCAATCCCGGGAACGTGGGCTTCAAGGACAAGCGCGACCGGCAGTTCTCCTCGATCGTCGAGCAGGCGATCAAGTGGGCAAAGCCCGTGCGCATCGGCGTCAATTGGGGCTCGCTCGATCAGGAATTGCTGACGCGGCTGATGGATGAGAACTCCAAGTTGGCCGCACCAAGGGATGCCCGCGCCGTAATGCACGAGGCGATGGTGCAGTCTGGCCTCCTGTCGGCGGAGCGCGCGGTTGAGCTTGGGCTTGGTGCTGACCGTATCGTGATCTCGGCCAAAGTTTCATCGGTGCAGGATCTGATCGCGGTGAACGTGCTGCTGGCCAGCCGTAGCCGCTACGCGTTGCATCTTGGCTTGACCGAAGCGGGCATGGGCTCGAAGGGCATTGTCGCTTCGTCGGCGGCGATGGGCATCGTGCTGCAGGCGGGCATCGGCGATACGATCCGCTATTCGCTGACGCCGGAGCCGAACGGCGATCGTACCGTGGAAGTGCAAGCGGCGCAGGAATTGCTGCAGACGATGGGGTTGCGCACGTTCATGCCGATCGTGGCGGCGTGCCCGGGCTGCGGGCGCACGACATCGACGGTGTTTCAGGAATTGGCGCGCGACGTGCAGACGATGATCCGTGAGCGGATGCCGGAGTGGAAGAAGCGCTATCCCGGTGTCGAAGGGCTCAACCTCGCCGTGATGGGCTGCATCGTGAATGGGCCGGGCGAGAGCAAGCACGCGGATGTCGGGATATCGCTGCCGGGGACCGGCGAGACGCCGGCCGCGCCCGTTTTCATCGACGGCAAGAAAGCGATGACCCTGCGCGGCGCGAACATCGCGGCGGAGTTCCAGGCGATCGTCGAGGGGTATATCGAGAAGCGGTATGGGGCTGGGACGTAGGGCGGGCAACCGCCGCACGGCGTCTCCATCGGAGCGACCAGCAAAGAGCGCGCAGCCCGCTGTGAGCTTGCGCCGAGATTGGCGGGCTGCGCGCTAACGCGCTTGACCGCCCTACGAGATACCCGAAATTGAGACAGGATCAGATGCAAACGACCAACAACCCCGCTGACTCCCGCCCCCGCCTCGCATTCCTGCTCGGTGACATGACCGGCATCGGGCCGGAGATCGCGGCGCGGGTTCTCTCCGATGGCCGGCTCAACGATGCCGTGAGGGTGTGCGTCGTCGGCGATGTGCGTGTGCTCGAGATGGGGATGCGCGATGCCGGCGTCACGGTGGCGTGGGAACGGGTGGCGTCGCCGGCGGATATCGATTGGGCCGATGTCGCCACGCGCGGCGTGGTGCCGATGATCGACCTCGGCAACATCGATCCCGCATCGATCGAGCGTGGCAAAGTTTCGCCGTTGTCGGGCAAGCTGACGGGGGAGTCGCTGGCGGCGGCGATCGAACTCGCCAAGGCTGGGCATTTCGATGCGATCACGTTCGCGCCGCTCAACAAGCAAGGGCTCTCGCAGGGCGGGTGGAAGTTCCCCGACGAGCACAAGATGTTCGCGAGCCTGCTGCGCCACAACGGCTACTTCTCCGAGATGAACGTGCTCGACGGGCAGTGGATGGGGCGCGTGACCTCGCATGTTTCACTGCGCGAGGCGCTCGATCAGATCACGCCGGCGTCAATCGAGGCGTCGATCAAGCTGGTCGATGCCACGATGCGCCGCGCCGGTATCGAGAAGCCGCGGATTGCGGTGGCGGCGCTCAATCCGCATGGTGGCGAGGGTGGGCTGTTCGGGCAGGAAGAGATCGAGATGATCCGCCCGACGGTGGAGGCGGTGGCGGCGCAGGGCATCGACTGCAAGGGACCGTTCCCGGCGGATACCGTGTACCTCAAGGCGTTCGCGGGCGAGTACGACGGCGTCGTCTCGATGTTCCACGACCAGGGGCAGATCGCGACCAAGCTCAAGGGGTTTGGGCGCGGCGTTACTGTGACGGCCGGACTGCAGACGGTGTTCACGACGCCCTCACACGGCACTGCGTTCGACATCGTCGGCAAGGGCGTGGCGACGACCGGCGCGCTCGAGGCCGCGGTGCGGCTCGCCGCCGACATCGCGC
>CAMDPA010000054.1 GCA_945903565.1 Devosia equisanguinis
ACGGCTTCCCATCTTTGCCGAATGGCTTGTCTGTCGATCATGCAACGGCGTACGACTGTTCGCCGGGACAAGGAATCCCGCGCTGCCGAGTCACACGGTCGCACGCACACAGATCACGATTCAGCTTTTTTGCGATCCGTCCTTAGCTAATAATTGTCAACGTACCCGCGCTTGGTCAATGTCGTCGCGCCGAACGCGCCGCCCACCTCGACGGTGTGCGCGCCTTACGCTACAGCGTAGGCCCCTGAATTCGAGGTCCCCCGCATGCCGACACACCTCATCCATGTCACCCACGTCGGCAGCCTCCCGCGCGGCGACGAGCTGACGCCGCTCCTCCTGGCGAAGGATCACGGCAAGCCCTACGACGCGGCGGAGTTCGAGCGTGTCGTGCAAGCCGCGATCGACGACGCGGTGAAAAAGCAGGTGGCGGCCGGCGTGTCGATCGTCAGCGATGGCGAGCTCGGCAAGGTCGGGTACTCGACCTATGTCACCGAGCGGCTCGAAGGGTTCGGCAGCGCGCACATCGAGAGGAAGCCCGCGCTCGATCTGGCGGGCCACCCGGCGCTGGTGAAGAAGCTTGCGGGCATCATGGGCAAACAGGAGTTCGTGCGCGCTGCCTGCGTCGGCAAGGTTCGCCTCAAGACGCTCGAGCCCGCGAAAGGCGACATCCGCCGTTTCAAATCGGCGCTCGACCGTCATGGTAAGGGCGCCCGCGCCTTCATGAACGCAGCCTCGCCCGGTCTCGTCACAGCGTTCCAGCCCAACCAGTTCTATCCAAGCCACGACGCCTACCTCGCCGATCTCGTCGATGCGATGCGGCCGGAGTACGAGGCAATCGCGGACGCTGGCTTTGACCTGCAGCTCGACTGCCCGGATCTCGCAATGTCCAGGCACACTGGCTACCAGGACATGAGCGACGCGGAGTTCCTGAAGGTGGCGGCGGCCAATGTCGAGGCGCTCAACGCCGCGACGGCGCGCATTCCGGCGGAGCGCCTACGCATGCACATCTGCTGGGGCAACTACGAGGGCCCGCACGATCACGACATTCCCCTCGCCAAGATCATCGGGACGGTGCTGCAGGCGCGGCCGTCGACCATTCTGTTCGAGGCGGCAAACCCCTGCCACGAGCACGAATGGATCGTGTGGCGTGACGCGAAGCTTGCCGCCGACAAGATCCTCGCACCCGGCCTGATCGATACCTGCTCGAACTATGTCGAGCACCCCGAACTGATCGCGCAGCGCATCGCGCGCTATGTCGCGATCGTCGGCCCCGAGCGCGTCGTCGCCAGCACCGACTGCGGCTTCGGCACCTTCGCCGGCTACGGCAAGATCGATCCCGACGTGACGTGGAAGAAGTTGGCTGCGCTCAGGCAAGGCGCCGATATCGCGGCGTCGCGATTATGAGCCGGAGCGGCGTCAATAAGCAGCTTTCAACCGCTTGAACCGCCTGCGTTGGGTGGTCTGCGGCGCATTCCGGGATGATCTAGTGTGATGACTATCACCGTCTCAGCCTTCTACAAGTTCGTGCGGGTCGACGCGCCGCAGGAGTTGCGCGATCACCTCCGCGCCGAGCTGGCCGCGCGCGCGATGAAGGGCACGATCCTGGTCGCCCCTGAAGGCATCAACGGCACGATCTCAGGAGCTCACGAAGACATGGCGGCGTTCCTCGGCGATCTCCGCGCCGACGCGCGGTTCGCCGATCTCGTCACCAAGGATGCAGCAACCCACGCACATCCGTTCAAACGCCTCAAGGTCAAGGTCAAGCGCGAGATCATCCAGCTCGGTCGGCCCGAGGCCGATCCTACGCGTCGGGCCGGCACCTATGTCGAGCCCGGCGACTGGAACGCGCTCATTGCCGACCCCGACGTGCTCGTCATCGATACGCGCAACGCCTACGAAGTCGCCGAAGGTACGTTCAAGGGCGCGGTCGATCCGAAGACGCGGCACTTCGGCGAGTGGCCGCAATACGTCGCCGCGAACCTCGACGCCCGGCGCCACCGCAAGATCGCGATGTTCTGCACCGGCGGCATTCGATGCGAGAAAGCGTCGGCCTATCTGCTCGCGCATGGCTTCGACGAGGTCTATCATCTCAAGGGCGGCATCCTGAACTACCTCGCGCACGTCCCATCCGGGGAGAGCCTGTGGCAGGGGAAGTGCTTCGTGTTCGACGAGCGCGAGACCGTCGAATAGCCGCCGCAGCGCCGCGAGCCAGGATTGCCCGATGACCGATCAACGCACCACCGCGGGATGGCAACCAAGCCCGCCGTTCCAGCATCATCTCGGCGTCGAGACGGTGGAGGCGGCGGATGGGCGCGCGTTGCTGCGCATGCCGTTCAAGGCCGAGTTCGGCAACCGAAAGGGCGATGTGCACGGCGGCGTGCTTGCGACCCTGGTCGACCTCGCGATGTCCCAAGCGATCCGCTCGCTGAAACCGGACCTGGCGGGCTTGTCCACGATTAACATGACGATCAACTACCTGGAACCTGCCAGCGGGAACATGACCGTGCGGGGCAAGGCCATCAAGGTCGGCGGTAGTATCGGCATCGCCGAGGCGACCTGCGAGACCGACGACGGCCTGGTCGTCGTGCAAGCGACCGGCGCGTTCCGCATGATCCGGCATAAGTGAGAGCTATTATGATGCCGCTCGTCATCGCTGCTGTCCCGCTCGCCTCGGACTGGTTCAGCACGCGCACCCTCGGCGAGGCAACGCTGATCGCAATCGGTGCGTTCATCGCCGCCTATCTCGTTTCTCTGATCTGGCCTAGGGGGCACAACCCCCAGGTGTTCGGCACGCTGACCGCCGTCGCCATCGTCGGCGGCCTCGCCTACATGGGCAGCACCGGCGCGGGCATCGCGCTGATCACCCTGGTAGCGTTGGCGGCGTTGCTCGCGGTGGCTGGCATCTTGTGGTGAGCCTAGAAACGGCAGTTGAAACGGTCCGTTGCAAGACGAGGGACGCTGTCCCTCGACCCTGCCAAAGGGCTAGCCCATTGGAAACCCACTCCTTTGAGGAGCAGGTCCAGGGGCCACGCGCCTGGTCAAGGAGCACGAGGGGATGAAATTCCTCGTATCACCAGGCGGGCGATTTGGGCTTGGCGCATAACTTTCAGAAGGTGCGGGATTTTCTATTTGTTAGGCAATTCCAGTTGCCGGATTTAGGGTGAACGGTCTGGGCGTGGTCTTGACAACAAACGGCCCCGGCCGCCCTTTGAGCGCCGATGTACGGGGAACCTTTATGCACGCCGCGATTCTGGGTTCTTTCATCCTTGTCGTTCCCGCGCTTGCGATCGCGTACGGGTTCCTTTGGCGCAGGCAACGGCCGATCTTCTGGTTTGCCGCGGCGTTGATCCTGGTGGGGACGGGGTATCTGGTTGCAACGGGTGCGGCGTCCGACATCGGCCGGCGCGTGGCGCCGGGCCTGGTGTCAACCACGCCCCCTGTGCCCGCGCGCTGAGACGCACCCCCGCCATGACGCTGCGTCCAGAGCTCAAGGGCGTGGCCCTCATGCTGATCGGGGTCGCCTTTTTGAGCGGCAACGATGCCCTGTCCAAGTACCTTGCCGAGCGCTACCCGATCGGCGAGGTGATCTGCCTGCGCCAGCTGGCATCGTTGATCTTCATCGTGCCGTTTGCGCTGGCAACGACGGGTATCGGCTCGCTCCGTATCGTCGACGTTCGCGGTCAGTTCTGGCGCGCCATCGCGTTTCTCGGCACCGCCGTTTTTATGGTGGCGGGCCTCGCCTATCTGCCGCTTGCCATTGTGACGGCAATTGCCTTCTCCAGCCCGCCCTGGGTTGCCGCGTTGGCGGGCCCAGCGCTTGGCGAGACGGTGACACCCCGGCGTTGGATCGCGGTGCTGATCGGATTTACGGGGGTGCTCATCATCATGCGGCCGGGCGGGCCATCGTTCACGTGGCTGCTGCTGCTGCCGCTGGCGACGGCCCTTGCCAATGCCGTTCGCGACATGCTGACCCGGAAGCTCTCGCAAACCGAAACGTCGATATCGATCCTGTTCTGGTCGATGCTGTTTGGCGCGATTGCCACCGCCGCCACCATTCCATTCGGCTGGATGCCGGTCGGGAAGGTCGACGTCCTCCTGCTGCTGTTTGCCGGCCTCGTGAACGCGATTGCGCATTTCACGATGATCGCCGCCTTGCGGTTGGCGGACGCATCGGCGCTATCCCCCTACCGGTATTCGTCCCTGATCTGGGCGGTCGGGTTCGGCTGGCTGATCTGGGATCACTTGCCCGATGCATGGTCGTTGCTGGGAACCGCAATCATCGTGGGAGCCGCGGTGATGGCTGTCGATCGGAAGGATGCGAAGCCTGCGAAGCCGCAGGGAGTGTTGCCCGCGCAGTAAAAACGAGTTAGAGCTTCCGCTCCTTGATCCCGGCCTTTGCATACAACTCGTTGATGTGCGCCTTGACGCTGTCGGGCGTCGTGTCGGTCGCGGGAACGATCGTCCAGCCGCACAGTGCGCACGCGTGCTTGGCCATCACCTCGTCCTGGTCCGACGTGCCGCCCGAGATGCCGTAGGCGCCCACGAACGTGTCGCCCTTGAACACCGGTGCGCAGCCACCTGAGGCGACGACCATGCCGCCCTTCATGATTGAGGTTGCGACCATCATCTGCGGATTGCGCTCCATGAACCATTTCTGGATCACGAGGCCGTCGGTGAAACGCGGGCTCATCGTGCGGAATGCGGCGGCGGTGTAGGCCTTGGCCTGCGCCGTCTCCGGGGTGATGAAGCCCGCGTCGTCCATCCGTTCGAGCGCGATCAGGTGGCCTTCGGGGCCGACCACGGCCATCGAGACGGGCGCGCCCATCTCCAGCGCCTTCGCCGTGACGGCATCGAAGAACGGACGGCATTCGGCGGCGATGATGCGAGGCATGGCGAACCTTTAGGCTGTGTCAGACCCCCTGGGTCTGACACCTTGCGCAAACAGTGGCAGGTCGAGATTGGTGTCAGACCCAGAGGGTCTGACACCTTTGCGCGTTACTTCACGAGCCCGGCCTTCACGACGACATCGCCCCACTTCGTGGTTTCGGTGGCGATGTACTTCGCGTAATCGGCGGGGCCAGCAACCAGCGGCTCGATGCCTTGCACGCGAAACGCCTTGGCGACGGCCGCCGACTTCACGGCTGCGATCACGGCCGCGCCGATCTTGTCGGCCACGGCATCGGGTGTCTTGGCGGGCGCGTTGATGCCGAACCAGATCGAAGTATCGAAGCCCGGCAAGCCGGCTTCCGCCACGGTCGGAAGATCGGGCAGCGCTGGGCCACGCGTGGTGATCGACCAAGCCAAGGCCCGTAGTTGCTTGGCCTCGATCAGCGACAGCACGGTCGAGGACGGCGCGAACATCACCTGCAGGCTACCGCCGACGAGGTCCTGGGCTGCCTGCGCGGTACCCTTGTAGGGTACGTGCACCATCTTAACGCCCGCCATTACGTTGAACAGTTCGCCCGACAGATGTGGCGAGGTGCCAGGTCCCGGCGAGCCGAAATTGAGCTTGCCCGGGTCTGCCTTGGCGAGTGCGATCAACTCTTTGACGCTGCCGGCCTTTACGGTGGGATTGACGACCAGAATGTTGGGCACCGCGCAGATGAGGCCGATCGCCTTCAAGTCCGCGCCCATATCGATCGAGGCGCTCTGTTTCATCGCCTTGCTGATTATGGTGGCGACCGAGCCCAGGAACAGCGTGTAGCCGTCCGGATCAGCCTTGACGACGGCGTCGGCTGCGATGTTGCTCGACGCACCCGGCCGCGCTTCCACGACGACGGGCTGGCCGAGCGATTTGCCCATCTCCTCCGCGACGATGCGGCTCGACACATCGGCCGACGATCCCGCCGCGAATCCGATCAGGAGCTTGATGGGCCGGTTGGGGAAGGTTTGGGCGTGGCTGGCGGAGGTCAGGAGCGGCAGCACAACGCCGGTGAATACGGCATATTGCGACAGCAAGCGGATCATTTGGGCAGCCTCCCGTGAATGCGTCGTGGCGGTCTCCGCCCTGATGAAGTCACGTTTGGCAGGGCCCCGGCAGGTTGTCCAGCGGGTGCCGAGGCCGACGCGCTAACGGCACAATCGCGAGAGGCACCCACGAGGTTTAGGCTTCGCCTCCATCCCAGGGCACGCTAAGACTGGCCTCAACCGATTTGGCGCAAACCGCTATGGAATGAGCGACACCCATGTCCGAACTCCTGCTCGAGCTGTTTTCCGAGGAGATTCCCGCGCGCATGCAGGCGCGAGCGGCCGATGACCTGAAGCGGATGGTCGTCGATGGTCTGAAGGCCCAAGGTCTCGAGGTCGGCGCAGCGCAGGCATTCGCGACGCCGCGCCGGCTCGCGCTGGTCGTCGAGGGCATTCCCGCCGAGTCGCCTGCGATCAGCGAAGAGCGCAAGGGCCCGCGCGTCGGCGCGCCCGAGAAGGCGATCGAGGGTTTCCTGAAGGGGGCGGGGTTCGCGTCACTGAGTGAAGCGCAGCTCGTCAAGGACGAGAAGAAGGGCGATTTCTATGTGGCCCGCATTGAAAAGCCAGGCCGGCCCGCGCGCGACATCATCGAGGAGGTGATCCCCGCGGTCATCGCGAAATTCCCATGGCCGAAGTCGCAGCGCTGGGGCGCGGGCACGCTCACCTGGGTACGGCCGCTGTATTCGATCGTCTGCCTGCTCGACGGCAAGGTGGTGCCGCTCGTCGCCGGCGACATCGTCGCGGGACGGCACACGCAGGGCCACCGCTTTCACGGCAACGCGCCGTTCGAAGTTCAGGGTTTCGAGGATTACGGCCGCAAACTCAAGACGCACAAAGTTCTGCTGCCGGCATCGGAGCGCGCGCAGTGGATCGCCGAGCAGGCCCGTCAACTCGCCAAGGACGCCAAGCTCGAGCTGGTGGACGACGACGCGCTGACGCTGGAGAACGCGGGGCTCACAGAATGGCCGACCGTGCTCATCGGCACATTCGACGAAGCGTTCCTCGCGGTGCCGGCGGAGTGTCTCACCACCTCGATGAAGAACCACCAGAAGTGCTTCTCGCTGCGCAATCCGAAGACCGGCAAGCTGGCGAACCGCTTCCTCACCGTGACCAACTTGATCGCCAAGGACGGCGGCGCGCAGATCGTTGCCGGCAACGAGAAGGTGATCCGCGCGCGGCTGTCGGACGCCAAGTTCTTCTGGGACCAGGACCTGAAGCGGCCGCTCGACGAGATGGCCAGCCAGCTGCGCTCGATTACGTTTCACGACAAGCTCGGCTCACAGTGGGACCGGGTCGAGCGTGTGGCGGAACTCAGCTTCGAGATAGCAGGTGCGTGTGACGCGGTGCCCGAGGACGCACGCCGCGCCGCGCAGTTGTGCAAGGCCGATCTCGTCTCGGGGATGACCGGCGAGTTCCCGGAACTGCAAGGCCTGATGGGCCGCTACTACGCGGAGGTTGCCGGCACCAAGCCGGAAATCGCACGTGCAATAGAGCTGCATTATAAGCCGAAGGGGCCGTCGGATACGGTGCCCAAGGAGCAGGAGGGCGACGCCGTCGCCGTGGCGGTGGCGCTCGCCGACAAGCTCGATACGCTCGTGGGGTTCTGGTCGATCGACGAGAAGCCGACCGGCTCCGGCGATCCCTATCAGCTTCGCCGTGCCGCGCTGGGCGTGATCCGTATTGTACTCGAAAATGATTTACGATTGGCGCTGATGCCCGTCGTGCAACGCCAGCTCACGACTTTTCTGGCTCGGACCAAGGTCAAGGATGCCGGGCCGGCCGCCCTGTTCAACGGCATCAAGGTTCACGGCCAGGCGCTCGATCTTCTCGGCTTCTTCGCCGACCGCCTCAAGGTTCACTTGCGTGAAAAGGGCGCCCGTCCCGATCTGATCGATGCCGTATTCTCGCTCGGCGGGCAGGATGATCTCGCTCTGATCGTGAAGCGTGTCGATGCGCTCTCGGAGTTCCTGACGACGGACGACGGCGCAAACCTGCTCGCCGGCGTCAAGCGCGCGGCCAACATCCTGGCGATCGAGGAGAAGAAAGACAAGAAGAGCCACGCCGGCGCCTACGACCTCAAGCTCCTCAAAGACAAGGAGGAGCTGGCGCTGGCGGCTGCCATCGAGGCTGTGAAGCAGGACACGATTGCCGCGATCAACGTCGAGAGCTTCGCAGGCGCGATGCGTGCGCTGGCAGAATTGCGCGCGCCGGTCGATGCCTTCTTCGAGAAGGTGACCGTCAACGCGGACGATCCCAAGATACGCGAAAACCGTTTACGGATGCTGTCCGAGATCCGCGCCGCGACGCTCAACGTGGCGGATTTTTCGAAGATCGCGGGGTAGGCATTTCCCTGTCCCCGCCTTTTCGCGGGGAGAGGGTTAGGGTGAGGGGCAGCCGCTTGCGCAGCAGCACCATTCCATGGCTCAGCGCGCGTTGCTGCCTCTCACCCCGACCATCTCCCCGTTTCGCTACGTTTCCACGGGGAGAGGGGGAGATCAACCCACCTCGGTCAGCAGCGATAACTGCGCGCCGGTGCCGCCGCCGTTGAGGTCGGTCAGGTCGGTGGGATAGTCGCCGGTGAAGCAATGGTCGGAGAACTGCGGCGACAGGGGATCGCGCCGCTCCGAGCCCATTGCGCGGTAAAGCCCGTCCACCGTGAGGAAGGCGAGGCTGGTGGCTCCGATTTCCCGGCGGATTTCCTCCGCGTTCATGTTCGCGGAAATGAGCTGCTTCCGGTCGGGTGTGTCGATGCCGTAGTAGTCGCCGTACTTGATCTCAGGGCAGGCGATGCGCATGTGCACCTCGCGCGCGCCGGCCTCGTACATCATGGCGACGATCTTTTTCGACGTGGTGCCGCGCACGATACTGTCGTCGATCAGCACGATCCGTCGGTCACGCACCACGGCCTGGTTGGCGGAGTGCTTGAGCTTCACGCCCAGCGCGCGGATCTTCTGCTCCGGCTCGATGAACGTGCGCCCGACATATTGGTTGCGGATGATGCCGAGCTCGAAGGGGACACCGGATATCTGGGCATATCCGATCGCCGCGGGGACGCCCGAGTCGGGGATCGGGACGATCACGTCGGCGCTGCATGGCGTCTCGCGTGCCAGCTCCGCGCCCATCCGCTTGCGGATCTCATAGACGCTGCGACCGCCGACGACGGAGTCGGGCCGTGCAAAGTAGATGTATTCGAAGATGCAGGGCCGCGCCGGCCGCATCGGGAAGGGGCGGTGGCTTTCCAGCCCGCCTTCCTGGGTGATCGTCACGACTTCGCCGTTCTCGACCTCGCGCACGAACTGGGCGCCGACGATATCCAGCGCGCAGGTCTCCGACGCCAGCACCCAGGCATCGCCGAGCCGGCCGATCACCAGCGGCCGGATGCCGACGGGGTCGCGCGCGCCGATCAGCATGTCGTTGGTCACACACACGAAGGCGTATGAGCCTTCGAGCTGGCGCAGCGCTTCCACCAGCCGCTCCACGATCCGCCGCTTCTGCGAGCGTGAAATCAGGTGGAGCACGACTTCCGTGTCGGTCGTGGACTGGAAGATCGATCCGTCCTTCACAAGTTGGCGGCGCAGCGTCGTGCCGTTGGTGAGATTGCCGTTGTGGGCAACCGCGAACCCGCCGGTGCCGAGATCGGCGAACAGCGGCTGCACGTTGCGCAGGATGGTCTCCCCGGTCGTGGAGTAGCGGACGTGGCCGGCCGCGATCGAGCCCTTCAGGTGGCCGATCACTTCGGGCTTGCTGAAGTTATCACCGACGAGCCCAAGCCGCCGCTCGATGTGGAACTGTTGGTCGTCGTAGGTGACGATGCCCGCGGCTTCCTGGCCACGGTGCTGCAGGGCATGCAGGCCTAGCGCGGAGAACGCGGCTGCTTCGGGGTGGCCGAGAATGCCGAATACGCCGCACTCCTCGTGCAAGCGGTCCTCGCCATCGCGGTCTTTGATCAGCTGCGGGGCGCGAGGATGCCGGGGTTCGCCCGTAGCTAGCATTTTCCCAGCGCGGTCATCCGCCATGGCCATCTCCCGCCGATATGGTCGAGTACGACAAGGCTGCCAGTAACAATTCCCCACCTGCCGGTCGCGCGCTGCGCAACGACCATGACACTTAAATGATTGACCGCTCAATGCAACCCACGTCCGGTCGACAAGCCCAACAAATCCTTGTGGGAAATGCCAATTTACTCCGCAGGTGTGGCATTATCCGGGCCGCTGCTCCGGCGCGCCCTTGTTGAGATAGCGATCGTAGAGGTACTGCAGCGGCGGCTCCAGCGCCCGGCCCGCGCTCTGCAGGATGGGACGAGATTTGGCTTTGGTGACGATCTCGTGCTGGTCCTTCTCCTGGCAGAACTTGGTGTAGCCGAGGAATACAATCAGCACGATTACAAAGCCGCGCGCGACGCCGAAGGCAAAGCCGCCAATTCGGTCGATCAGGCCAATCCGGCTTTCAAGTATGGCATCTGAGATTCGTGACGTGAACAGGTGGACGACCAACAGCGTGATCACGAAAACCAAGCCGCCCAGACCGATCTGCACGATCATGATCTGGCTTCCGGGAACGTCCACGCCGCCGGAAATCTGCCGAGAAATATCCATGGCCAGTCCGCGTTGGAACAGGCCGACGTAGGCGGCTGCACCTGCGGCGACGATCCATGACAGGATCGACAGGACTTCGCGCGACAGCCCGCGGTACATCGCCAGAATGCCCGACAGCCCGCAGATCGCGAGCAGCACGGCGTCGAGGTATGTCAGTGGCCCGAGCATGGTATCGCAGTCCTCGCGTTCTCTACCTTGCGTATCGGGTCTCCGCCCGAAATCTACGCCTCGTTCGATCGGCCCCGAGCTGGTCTTCCTTGGCATGCACCCGTCATCTCCGCAAGCTCCCTCAGATGACTTATCCTGCGGATTTCCATACCATGTGTCTTCCCATCGATCTCGCCGGCCGATGGTATGATTGCGCGCTTGAAACCGAGTTTTTGCGCCTCCTTCAGGCGGGTCGCCATGTGCGCTGTTGCCCGCACCGCGCCCGACAGGCTTATCTCCCCGAAGTAGATTTCGTCGCTCGGCAAAGCAGCATTTGATAGTGACGACAGCAGGGCGGCAGCCGCCGCCAGATCGGCCGCCGGCTCGGCGATGCGCAGGCCGCCCGCGACGTTGAGATAGACTTCGGCTTGCGCGAAGCTGACGCCGCAACGGGCATCGAGCACGGCGAGCAGCATCGACAGCCGGTTGCTGTCCCAGCCGACGACCGCGCGGCGAGGTGTTCCAAATACGGTCGAGGCAACAAGGGCTTGCATCTCAACCAGCAAGGGTCGCGTGCCTTCGATGCCGGCGAAGACTGCCGCACCCGGCGCCTTCGACGATCGGTCTCCGAGGAACAATTCGGAGGGGTTGGCGACCTCGCGCAGGCCCGCACCTACCATTTCGAACACGCCGATTTCGTCGGTCGGACCGAATCTGTTTTTCACCGCGCGCAGGATGCGGAACGGGTGCCCCTGGTCGCCTTCGAAGTACAGGACCGTGTCGACCATATGCTCGATCACCTTTGGACCGGCGATCTGCCCGTCCTTGGTGACGTGGCCGACAAGCAACATAGCCGCACCCGACAGCTTTGCGAACCGGATCAGCGACTGGGTAGCAGCCCTGACCTGCGAAACCGTGCCGGGCGCTGAGTCGAGTGCGTCGGCCCACAGCGTCTGGATCGAATCGATCACCACGAGGTCGGGCGGATCGCCGTCCGCCAACGTCGCGAGGATGTTGGCGAGGTTGGTCTCGGCCGCAAATCCGACCTTTGCGCCGGACAGCCCAAGCCGCTCGGCCCGCAGACGCACCTGGGCCGCTGCTTCCTCGCCCGAGAAGTACACGGCCTTGCCGTTGGCATTGGCGATCGCGGCGGAGAGCTGGAGCAGCAGCGTCGACTTGCCGATGCCCGGCTCGCCGCCGATCAGCAGCGCGGAACCCGGCACGATGCCGCCGCCCGTGACGCGGTCGAGCTCGGACAGTCCCGTCGTCATGCGCGGCGCTTCGGACGTGTCGCCCTTCAATCCTTCGAGCGTGATGACCCGCCCCTTGGAGCCGCGCGCGACGCCTGAGCCGGGCGGCGGTGCGTTGGTCGATTCCTCGACAATCGTGTTCCACTCGTTGCAGCTCGCGCATTTGCCTGCCCAGCGCTGGGCGACCGCGCCGCAGTTCTGGCAGACGAATGCGTTGCGTTGCGCCTTGGCCATGTCTCAGCCCTCGTTCCCGGCATAAATGCGATGTACGCGGCGGGACAGACGCGACAGCAGCTCGTAGCCGATGGTGCCGGCTTTGTCGGTGAGATCGTCGACGGAGACGCGGTCGCCGATCACCTCGACCCAGCCGCCGCGATGCGCCAGCGTTTCCGGCACGCCGGTGACGTCGACGGTGAGCAGATCCATCGAGACGCGCCCGACGACGGGAACCTGGTAGTTGCCGATGTGTCCGACGGGCCCAGGGCGTCCCGTTGGGCCGCTCAAGGCGCGCAGGAAGCCGTCGGCGTAACCGCATGCGATGGTGGCTATGCGGGCGGACTTTTCGACCTTCCAGATCGCGCCGTAACCCACGGTCTCGCCGGGTTCGACGGTTCGGACCTGCAGGATACGCGCGGACAACTTGACGACGGGGAGCATCGGGTTTGGCCGCCCCTCGAGCGCTCGGCCGCCGTAAAGCGCAATGCCGGGCCGCACCAGGTCGTAGTGATATTCAGGCCCCAGAAAGACTCCGCCTGAGTTCGCAAGGCTCGCCTTGGTGGGGGGCAGCATGGCCCGCAGCGCATCGAACCGGCGACGCTGCTCTGGATTTTTGGGGCTTGCGGGATCATCGGCGCAGGCGAGATGGCTCATCACCAGCGCCAGATCGAATTCCGCAAGCCGGGAAGGATCTCGCGCCAACTCCGCTACTTCGGTCGCCGGCATTCCCAGCCGGTTGATCCCGGTATCGATGTGGATCGCCGCCGGCAATCGGCGCTCGATTCGCGCACAGAACGCGGCCCAGTCGGCCACTTCCTCGAGGCTCGACAGCACCGGACGCAGATCAAAACCGGAGTAGTATTCCTCGGCCTGCTGCATCAGGCCATCGAGGACGTAGATCACGGCACCCGGCTGCACCGCGCGCGCGCGACGGCCTTCCTCGAGCGTGGCGACGAAGAATGTGCCGCAGCCCTCCTGTGTCAGAGCGCGCGCAATCTCTTCAAGGCCGAGACCGTAGGCGTCGGCCTTGATGACGCCGGAGCATTCCGCGCTGCCGGTCTCGGCGTTGAGGCGGGCCCAGTTGGCGCGCAGGGCATCAAGATCAATCCGCAGCACGGCACGCGCGTCGGGGGGGACGATCGCATCGTCTGCCCCGCGAAGCCTGCCCGCAACCGCGCCGTTCATTGCTGCATCCTCAGTTCCCTTGCGCCGCTCTCGCGCGGGCAGGGTCCTATCCCACATACAACATCGTGCGTCACTCGTAGCTTTGATGCTCCGTGTATGAGCCCGGGGCCAGATTGCCGAAGCGTGTGTATTGCCCCTCGAACGAAAGCGTAACCGTGCCGACGGGTCCGTGGCGCTGCTTGCCGATGATGACCTCGGCCTTGCCCGCGCAGCGCTCCATGTTGGCCTGCCATTCCGCGAACTTTTCCGTGCCCTCGTCGGGCTTGGTGCGCTCGATGTAATACTCCTCGCGGAACACGAACATCACGACGTCGGCGTCCTGCTCGATCGAGCCGGATTCGCGAAGGTCGGAAAGCTGGGGGCGCTTGTCCTCGCGTTGCTCGACGGCTCGCGAGAGCTGCGACAGCGCGATGACCGGCACCGCCAGCTCCTTGGCAAGGGCCTTCAGGCCGGTGGTGATTTCGGTGATTTCCTGAACGCGGTTGGCCTGCGAGGACTTCGACGAGCCCGCCAGAAGCTGAAGGTAGTCGACGATCAGCAGGTTCAAGCCGTACTGGCGCTTCAGCTTGCGGGCACGCGCGGAGAGCTGCGCGATGGTAATGCCGCCGGTTTGATCGATGAACAGAGGCGCGACCGACATCTGCTGGCTAACGGCGGCGAGACGGCGGAACTCCTCCTCGTTGATCATGCCGCGCCGGATCTTCTCGGACGAGATTTCCGCCTGCTCGGCCAGAATACGTGTGGCGAGCTGCTCGGCGGACATTTCGAGCGAGAAGAAGCCGACCTTACCGCCGTTGATGGCCTTCATCGTGCCGTCGGGCTGTTGCTCCTCGCGGTAGGCTTTGGCGACATTGAAGGCGATGTTGGTGACGAGCGCGGTCTTGCCCATCGAGGGACGGCCAGCGAGCACGATCAAATCCGACGACTGCAGGCCGCCCATCTTGTTGTCGAGATCCGTGAGACCTGTCGCCAGTCCCGACAGTCCGCCGTCGCGCTCGTAGGCGGCGCCGGCCATCAGGATAGCTTCTTTCAGCGCATGGCCGAAGCTGACGAACCCGGAGCCGTACTTGCCGTTCTCGGCGAGTGAATAAAGGCGGCCCTCCGCCTCCTGGATCTGTTTCTCCGGCGGCTGGTCGATCGGCGAATCAAAAGCCGTGTTGACGAGCTCCTCGCCGATCGTGATGAGCTGACGTCGCACCGCCAGATCATAGATCGTGCGCGCATAGTCGGGCACGTTGATGATGCTGGTCGCGTTGACCGCGAGCCGCGCCAGATATTGCGGCACGGTCAGGCTCTGGTCGATCGGCTCGGAGTTCTCGAAGAACGTCCGCATGGTGATCGGCGTGGCCTGCTTGCCCGCGCCGATCAGCTTGCCCAGCGTCTCGTAGATCTGCGCGTGCAGCGGATCGTAGAAATGCTCCGCCTTGAGCAGTGACGACGCACGGTCGTTGGCCTCGTTGTTGACGAGGATCGCGCCGAGCAAGGCCTGCTCGGCATCGATGTTGTGGGGCGCCTGGCGAAACGCCAGGGGTGCCTCGGCGCTAGCCTGGGCACGGAGCTGTTCGGAGAGGGAGGGTGCTGTCTGTGTCATGGCGAGACGGATAACCGATTCGCCGTCGCGCAAGTGGCCAAGCGCGCCTCGATCACCGCGTGCTCCCGACTATGCACAGCGGCACGAGAATCTGCTTGGCCGGTCGAATCACTGCGCTGCAACATCGGTGTGAACAGTGTGTCACGCCACGCGGACTTTTCCCGGTATCCTTATTTCATGCTAGTTCAGCGCCTGCCGTATGTGGCGGTGTATGTGCCGATGCGATGTATCGGTGAGCGACGAGGGGAATCGAAATGAAGTTGAAGACATTATTGGTGGGCAGCGCAGCCCTGGCTACCGCGGCTCTCGCGGTTACTGCAGTTGTTCAGGCGCAGACGCCGGCGAAGGCGTCGTTCTTTCTGACGAGCGTCGGTTCGGGCAAGGGCGCAAACTTGGGTGGCCTCGCCGGCGCTGATGCGCATTGCGCCGATCTCGCCAAGAAGGCCGGCATGGTTCGCAACAACTGGCGCGCTTATCTGAGCGCCACGCCGAGCAAGGACAAGGACGATAAGGACGTGCCGGGCGTGAACGCACGTGACCGCATCGGCAAGGGTCCGTGGCTCAACACCAAGGGCGTTGTCGTCGCGCGCAACGTCGCCGACCTGCACTCCGAGAAGTCGAAGATCACCACCGAAACCGCTTTGACCGAGAAGGGCGAGAAGATCCCCGGCCGCGCCGAGGGCATGGCGAAAACCGCACCGAACCAGCACGACATCCTGACCGGCTCCGATCCGGCCGGCATGTACTCGACCGCTGGCGGCCAGACCACTTGCGGTAACTGGACCGGCAGCGCCGAAGGCTCGGCCATCGTCGGTCACCATGACCGCGTCGGCCTCAACGCCTTCCGCCACATGACCTCGTGGAACTCCTCGCACGGCTCGCGCGGCTGCAGCCAGGACAACCTGAAGGCTTCCGGCGGCGCCGGCCTGTTCTACTGCTTCTCCGAGAAGTGAGCGTCAGGACCATTCGTTGGGGTTCCAACGGATGCCGGCTTAGGAGCGAGGGGCCTGTCGGGCCCCTCGTTTTCGTTCAAGGATCGGCACAACATCGATTGCAGCGTGAAGCAAGCCCATGACACGCAACGATCAACGTTCCCCTGAAACTACTGCGTCGCCGAACGCGGCGCAGGCCAGCCGTCGCGTTGAGCTGATCGCAATTCCCGGGCTACCGGATTTTTCCCCGGGCGATGATTTGGCCGCTCGGATCGTTTCGTGCGGCGAGCAGGCGAACGTCAAACTCGAGACCGGCGACGTCGTCGTCGTCGCCCAGAAAGTCGTTTCGAAATGCGAGGGCGCCTACGTCGATCTGGCGACCATCGTCCCGAGCCCGCAGGCCCTGGAGATCGCGCGGACCACGGGGAAGGACGCCCGCCTCATCGCGCTCATTCTGTCCGAGAGCTCCGAGGTTCTGCGCGCGCGCGAGGGCGTCATGATCGTGGCCCATCGCTCGGGCCATGTCATGGCCAACGCGGGGATCGATGCCTCCAACCTCCCCGCAGGCGTATCCGAGCGCGTGCTGAAGCTCCCCGTCGACGCCGATGCTGCGGCGCTACAACTCAAGACGGACTTGCAGCGGCTTTCCGGCGCCGATGTCGGGGTGATCATCAACGACAGCTGGGGCCGCGCCTGGCGCAACGGCACGATCGGTCATGCCGTGGGCGCTGCAGGTTTTCCCGCCTTGTGGGACCGGCGCGGCGAGCGGGATATGTACGGCCGGGTTCTGCAGGCCACGCAGATCGGCCTCGCCGACGAGATCGCGGCGGCGGCCTCGCTGGTGATGGGGGGCGGTGCCGAGCGTCAGCCGGTCGTAATCGTGCGCGGCTTGGCCCTGCCATCAGGCGACGGCGCTGCACGGGATCTCGTGCGCGAAAAAGCGCTCGATCTGTTTCGCTAATCAGGAGGCGCGACGCGTGAAAGCTGACGGTACGATCGTAGCCCTGGCAGGCGGCGTCGGCGGTGCGCGCATGGCGGCGGGGCTGGCGCAATGCGTGGCCCCAGGCGCGCTGTCGGTGGTCGTCAACACCGCCGACGATTTCGAGCATATGGGACTGGCGATCTCGCCCGACCTCGATACGGTCATGTACACGCTGGCCGGTCTCGAAAACGCCGCGCAAGGTTGGGGCCTCGCCGGCGAGACATGGTCGTTCATGGAGGCGACCGGACGGCTTGGCGGGGAGACCTGGTTTCAGCTCGGCGACCGCGATCTCGCCACCCACGTCGAGCGCACTCGGCGATTGGCCGGCGGCGCCCCCCTGTCCGAGGTGACAACGGCGTTATCCGTTGCGCTGGGCGTGACATCCCACATCCTGCCGATGAGCGACGACCCCGTGCGCACAATCATCGACACCGATATCGGGCGCCTTGCGTTTCAGGATTACTTCGTGCGCCGCCGGTGCGAGCCGCACCTGCGCGCCGTCGCCTTCGAGGGAGCCGAGCGCGCACGGCCCTTGCCCGCGGCGATTACAGCGCTGGCCGATCCGCGTCTCGCCGCCAT
>CAMDPA010000055.1 GCA_945903565.1 Devosia equisanguinis
CGCAATCGAGCCTCGACGGCATGACGCCCGATCGGGCATACTTCGGACCACACTGCATCCTGCCGATCCGCTCGGCAGTCTAACCCCGGCAGAGCCTCCACTTATCGCAGCGGAAAATCTGTCCGAACAAGCGGGGCCACCTCACTTCAATGTGAGCGTGGCGCCCGTCGTTTCGAACGCTGTGCCAAACGAGCCCACCGCGACCAGGATCACGGCAAGGCCGATCTCGGTGTCGTGGCGCAGCAGCACGATTGCCACCAGCGCCAGCACAACGTGAAACGCGGCGGCCGCCAGCCTGAGCGCCAATGCGGTGCCAATGACGGTGTTGGCATCCCCGGCCGCCCGATTAGTGAGTTCCCGCACCACTAGCGTGTTCGGTGCGACGGAGGTTATCGTGCCGAGAATGAAAGCCAAGGCCAGGGCCACACTCAACTTGCCATAGGCTTCTGGACCAAGATGCCTGATCACCAGGATGCCAATCACCAGCGACAGCGCTATGCGGATCATGTGGACGGCGCCGACATAACCAAGGTTGCTGAAGACGCGCGATGATCTCATCCAGGTGCACTTTCGTCATGCGACGATCAAGTTCGGCGCCTGCTGTGCGGGTGTTCGCGCGCGCGCCGCCGACGCCAACGAACGCAACAGTCCCCCATCCGGCATCTCGTACGTTATTGTGCAGCGCCAGCGCAAGCGTGCCGTCGAGGTTCAGCCCACTAGACCGCCACGGCTCAGGATGAACCGGATGACCGTATCGACACCGTCGCCGGTCTTGAGGTTCGTGAATACGAACGGGCGCTGACCGCGCGCACGGCTGGTGTCGCGCTCCATCACCTCGAGACGTGCGCCGACATGCGGCGCCAAATCGGTCTTGTTGATCACCAAAAGGTCGGAGCGTGTGATGCCCGGGCCGCCTTTGCGCGGGATCTTTTCACCTTGCGCGACATCGATCACGAAAATCGATAGATCCGCCAGTTCTGGCGAGAACATCGCCGCGAGGTTGTCGCCACCCGACTCGATCAGCACGATCTCCGCGTCGGGGAAGCGCTGTGTCATCGTCTCGATGGCGGCGAGATTGAGCGAGCAATCCTCGCGGATGGCGGTGTGCGGACAGCCCCCGGTCTCCACGCCCATGATGCGGTCGGCGGGCAGCGCGCCCGACCGGGTGAGGATGGCCGCGTCCTCCTTGGTGTAAATGTCGTTGGTGATGGCGACGACGCTGTAGGTTGGGCTGAGCCGCCGGCACAAAGCCTCCACAAGTGCTGTCTTGCCGGCGCCGACGGGGCCGCCGATGCCGACGCGCAATGGGCCGTTCGGACTTGCAGTCATGTTCGAAACATCCTTGTTTCCTGGGTTTCGTGCGCCATTGCCGCGATTTCCGATAGAACGGCCGCAGTTCCGAGATCATCCAGCGTGCTGTTTTCGGCTGAAATCGCGAGGCGCGTAATTGCGCGCGTGAGCACGGCAATGACGCGCTGCGCATCGGTCTGTCCGATCACCGACATGCGGACCAGTGCCGACGTCATGTTTGCAACGAAGCCCGCCAGAAATGCTTGTAGCGTGGGCCCAAGCGGTAGCTCATGCGCCGCGCTGGCGATGCCGACGGCCACGGGATAAGCAAGGTCACCAACCACGGCAGCCCGCATCCGAACGATGTTATCGTTGCTCCAGGCGGCCAGGATCGTCGTCAAGAAGGCATTGCCTTGCGTCACCGTTTCGAGGCGGCGCTCGCGTGAGTTTACAAGCGCAAGCGCGAGTTCATTAATCTCGGTGATGGCGGCCCAATCGCCACGGCACGTTGCACGCCATGCTTCGGCAAGTAGGATCGCGTCGTTGCGCGCGCCGCCGTGATCCAGCAGATCGGCGAGCCAGGCCGTGGCACTCGCGCGATCGTGGATGCGGTGTGTCCCCACAGCCCATTCCAGCCCGTGGCTGTAGGCGAAGCTACCGACCGGGAATGCGGGGGAGAGCCAAACCGAAAGTTCGAGGGGATAGCGCGTTTTCGCGGTACTGTGGGGCATTGTGCTATTCACGTGTGTTTCGACGGGTGCCCGTGACCAGCCGCGTGACCTGCCCCGGCATGGCCATCGGCATGTCCTTGATCCGGCCCAGGTCCATGGCGATGATAAGCCCCGCGCACCGGCTCGAACGGCTCGCGCACGTCGGTCACTTCAGCGCCCAGCCCGCTCAGCATGTCCTTGATGACGTGATCGCGCGCGATCAGGATTCGGTCCGGTTCGATCTGTGCTGCCAGATGCCGGTTGCCGATATGCCAGGCGAGCTCGATCAGCGCCTGTGCACCAGGCGCCTTGATTTCGTAGAGTTCTTCCTCCGCCGCGATCACCTCGACGTGCCGCCCATCGTCGAGGACCAGGCGAGCGCCGTGTGCGAGCGCGAAGGCGCGCGGAAGATCGACCAGAACTTCGTCGCCATGCTGCAGCGTCACGACCTTGCGGCGAAGGTGACGCTCCTCCTGCGTCAGCACGATGATATCGAACGGTACTTGGCCATTGTCGGCGGCAATCGCTGCGGCGCGGAGCATCGTCTTGCCTCAGAACAGGAAGTAGCGCTGCGCCATGGGCAGCTCCTTGGCCGGCTCGCACGTCGCGAGAACGCCGTCGACCGTGACGCGGTAGGTTTCCGGGTCGACCTCGATCTCCGGCGTGGCATCATTGTGGATCATCGATTTCTTCGATATCCCACCGCGCACGTTCTCGACCGCCACCAATTCCTTCGCGAGGCCAAGCCGTTTCGCCGCTTTGCCCTCGGCGAATGCCTTCGAGACGAACGTCACCGCGGAGCGCGTCAGCGCCTTGCCGAAGCTTGCGAACATCGGGCGATAGTGCAGCGGCTGCGGCGTCGGGATCGAGGCGTTGGGATCGCCCATCGATGCTGCCGCGATCGAGCCGCACTTGATGACGAGATCGGGCTTCACACCGAAGAACGCCGGTGACCACAGCACGAGATCGGCGAGCTTGCCCGTTTCCACCGAACCGATGTGACGCGACACGCCGTGCGCGATGGCCGGATTGATCGTGTACTTGGCAATGTAGCGCTTCACGCGCAGGTTATCGTTATCGCGCTCGCCTGGCAGAGATCCGCGCTGCTTCTTCATCTTGTCGGCGGTTTGCCACGTGCGGATGATGACCTCGCCGACGCGGCCCATCGCTTGACTGTCGGACGACATCATCGAAAGCGCGCCGAGATCGTGCAGGATGTCCTCCGCCGCGATCGTCTCCTTGCGGATGCGGCTTTCCGCGAACGCGAGATCCTCGGGGATCGCGCTGTCGAGGTGGTGACACACCATCAGCATATCCAGATGCTCGTCGATGGTGTTGACCGTGAACGGCCGCGTCGGATTGGTGGACGACGGCAGCACGTTCGCGAGCCCTGCGACCTTGATGATGTCGGGCGCATGTCCCCCGCCCGCACCTTCGGTATGGAACGCGTGGATCGTGCGGCCCTTGAATGCCGCGATCGTGTCCTCGACGAAGCCGCTTTCGTTGAGCGTGTCGGAGTGGAGCATCACTTGAACGTCGTGCTCGTCGGCAACGCTCAGGCAGTTGTCGATCGCGGCCGGCGTCGTGCCCCAGTCCTCGTGCAGCTTGAGCGCGCAGGCGCCTGCCTCGATCTGCTCGACGAGGCCGGCAGGCTGCGATGCGTTGCCCTTGCCGGCGAAGCCGAGGTTCATCGGGAAGGCTTCGGCCGCCTCGATCATGCGTTGGAGATGCCAGGGTCCGGGCGTGCACGTTGTTGCGTTGGTGCCGGTCGCGGGCCCCGTGCCGCCGCCTAGCATCGAGGTGATGCCGGAGTAGAGCGCTTCCTCGATCTGCTGTGGGCAGATGAAATGGATGTGCGTATCGAACCCTCCGGCGGTGAGGATCTTGCCCTCGCCCGCGATCACCTCCGTACCCGGACCGATGATGATGGTCACGCCCGGCTGGATCCCGGGATTGCCGGCCTTGCCGATCGCAGCGATGCGCCCGTCCTTGAGGCCCACATCCGCTTTCACGATGCCCCAGTGGTCGATGATCAGCGCATTGGTTATGACGGTATCGACCGCGCCGTTCGCGCGCGTGACTTGGCTTTGGCCCATGCCGTCGCGGATCACCTTGCCGCCGCCGAACTTCACCTCCTCGCCGTAGATCGTGAAATCCTTCTCGACCTCGACGATGAGCTGCGTATCAGCGAGCCGTACCTTGTCGCCGGTGGTGGGGCCGAACATATCGGCATAGGCGGCGCGGGAAATCCTCCTGCTCATTGGCTTTTTCCCCCACTCTTATTCTTCGACGTGCCGTCCAGCTTCCCCATCACCTCACCCCTGAACCCATACACCTCGCGGCTGCCACCCAGCGGCACGAGATGGACCTCGCGTTTCTGCCCGGGCTCGAAACGCACGGCGGTGCCGGCGGCGATGTCGAGGCGGTGCCCGCGCGCTTTCTCGCGATCGAACTGCAGCGCCTTATTGGTCTCGGCGAAATGATAGTGACTGCCCACCTGGATCGGCCGGTCGCCGGTGTTGGCGATTTCAAGCGTGAGTACCACCGCGCCCGCGTTGATCTCGATGTCGCCTGCCGCCGGGATGATCTCGCCGGCTTTCACGCCGGCACCCGTCGAGCCGCGGATCGGCTCATGCACCGTGACGAGCTTGGTGCCATCGGGGAACGTCGCCTCGACCTGCACGTCGGCGATCATCCCGGCGACGCCGTCCATCACCTGATCCGGCTTCAAGACGTGCGCGCCCGCCTCCATCAGGTCCGCCACGCTGCGGCCATCGCGTGCGCCTTCCACCACCGTATCGGTGATCAGCGCGATCGCCTCGGGGTAGTTGAGCTTGACGCCCCGCTCCAGCCGCCGCCGCGCCACCATCGCGGCCATCGCGATCAGCAACTTGTCTTTCTCTCTTGGCGTCAGGTGCATGGTTTCCTCGTCGATGATTCAACACGACCACGCGCGCGGCATCGGCACGCCACGGATCACGGTCGCGGCCGAGATGCAATCTCGCCTGATGGACTGGGGTTCCAGACCGGCGAAACGCACCACGAGAATTCCATCCCACGCACTTGCCGCGCATGTCGACGACGCCGACGCGAGCGCCGCGCGCACGTCGTCGAGCTTGCGCTCTGCATCGGGGGCAACATGCAGCAAGGTCGCGAGGGCACGCGCACCCGCGCCGATCGCCGGGCGTTGCATGGTGTCGGATATCGCACCATCGAGCCGGACATTCTCGGCAAAGATCAACCGATCCGCACGCCGGATGCGCCAGCGATCGTGCCAATGCGCCTGGGTAAGATGCTCACCATGCGCGATGCGGCCAAGCACGAGGCTTTCCAGCAATGTCAGGCTCGCGGTCGAGGCCAGCTCGATGTCGAGCGTGCGCTGCACCGCGGCGCCGTTGAATAGAATCGTCTCCTGCGGGAGCCAGTCGAGATGAGCGTCGCTGGCCAGTCGCGCGTGCATCGAGATGACCGCAGGCGGACCATCGGTTCGATAGATCTTCTCGGCGGCCTGCGAGGTGACAACGGCCGCCGATGTTTGTGCCAGCGAAAGATCGATTGCTATTCGATCGCCACCGGTGATCCCGCCGCCGGTATTGATCAGCACGGCCTCGCATCCAGCCCCGCGCGGAAAGCGCAGCCGCAGCGAGCCCCGCTCGAAGACCCGCTCGATGTGTGTCCCGGCTTCGTTTGCCCCGAATACAGCGCGCACCTCGCTGTCCGCCCGCACGGCGCGCAACGCATCGCCGGCGGCAGGAATTGAGGGATCAGATGGCGATACGCTGTCGTACATCGTCGCTTTCGAGGGCTTTTCTGTCTCCGGACATGACGATAGCGCCTCGCTCCATCACCGCAAAGCGGTCCGCGAGGTCACGGGCGAAATCGAAGTATTGCTCGACGAGCAGGATCGCCATGCCACCTTTCGACCTGAGATACGATATCGCCCGCCCGATGTCCTTGATGATCGAAGGCTGGATGCCCTCGGTCGGCTCGTCGAGTATGAGCAGACGCGGCCGCATCACGAGGGCCCGGCCGATCGCGAGCTGCTGCTGCTGGCCACCGGAGAGATCCCCGCCGCGGCGTCCGAGCATCTCCTTCAGAACGGGAAACAGCGTGAAGACCTCTTCCAATACCGCAGCGTCGCGACGGCGCGATGTGGCGAAGCCGGTCTCCAGGTTTTCGGCCACTGTAAGCAACGGAAAGATCTCGCGGCCTTGCGGCACGTAGGCGATGCCCCGACGCGCCCGGGCGTGCGGGGACAGCGCGTTGATGTCGTCGCCGTCCCACACGATGCGGCCGCCACTCAACGGCTGATGACCCGCCAGTGCACGCAGCAGCGTCGTCTTGCCGACACCGTTGCGGCCGAGCACGCAGGTGATCTCGCCGGTGCGCGCTTCGAGCGACACACTGCGCAACGCTTGGGCCGCGCCGTAGTGGAGGGAGATGTTCTCAATAGATAGCATGTGCTCTCCCGGTGGTGTCCGACCCTCTGGGTCTGACACCCGTGCAGGCCCTAAATTGTCAGCTTGGTTCCAGGGTGTCAGACTCAGAGTGTCAGACACCGCCATCAGCGTCCCAGATAAACCTCGATCACACGTTCGTTCGCGCTGACTTGATCGAGCGAGCCCTCGGCGAGAACGGCGCCTTCGTGCAACACGGTCACGCGGCAGCCGAGCGCGCGCACGAAGCTCATATCGTGCTCAACGACGACGACGGAATGGCTCTTGGCAATGCTGGTCAGAAGCTCGGCCGTCTGCTCAGTTTCGGCATCGGTCATGCCGGCGACGGGTTCATCGACCAGCAACAGGCGCGGGTCCTGGGCCAACAGCATCCCGATCTCCAGCCACTGCTTCTGACCGTGGCTCAGCGCCCCGGCGAGCCGATCGCGATGCGCGGTCAGCCGGATCGTTTCGAGTACGTGATCGATGCGCTCGGCATCGTACGTGCTTTGCCGCCACCACAACGTGGGCGCCACGCGCCGGTCGTTCGACAGGGCGAGCAGGATATTGTCCTCGACGGTGTGGCTCTCGAATACGGTGGGCTTCTGAAACTTCCGGCCGATGCCGAGCGTGGCGATGGCGGCCTCGTCGAGTTCCGTCAGATCGACCTGGCCATCGAACAGTACGTCGCCCGCATCCGGCCGCGTCTTGCCGGTGATGACGTCCATCATCGTGGTCTTTCCCGCGCCGTTCGGACCGATGATGGCGCGCATCTCGCCGGGCTCCAGGATCAGCGACAAGCCCCGCAGCGCGCGATAACCGTCGAACGAAACCTCGACGGCGTCGAGGTAAAGCAGCGAGCTCGATAATCGGGCGCCGAACGTTGCGGCTTCCTTCACGTGCAATACCCCTTATTCCGCGGGTTGGCCGACGGCGCTTGGTTCATTCCCATTGCGGCCTTTGAGCCTCTCGCGTCGCGCTGCGCTCCAATCGTCGAACGTCCCGACGATGCCCTTCGGCAACCACAGCGTAACGCCGATGAACATGCCGCCGAGCAGAAACAGCCAGTAGGGCGCCAACATGCCTGTCGTGAAGACGGTCTTCAGGAAGTTGACCACGATCGCGCCGATCGCTGCGCCAACCAGCGTGCCGCGCCCGCCGACGGCGACCCACACGACCATCTCGATCGAGTTGGCCGGAGCGAACTCGCCGGGATTGATGATACCGACCTGCGGCACGTAGAGCGCGCCGGCGATGCCCGCCATGACAGCCGACAACGTGAATACGAAGGTCTTGTAGGCATCGACGTTGTAGCCGAGGAAGCGTGTGCGGCTCTCCGCGTCGCGGATCGCGATCAAGACCTTGCCGAGCTTGGAGACGACGACGGCGCGCGCGATCAGATAGCCGCCTGCCAGTGCCAGCGCAGACAATGCGAACAGCACCGCGCGGGTCGTTTGCGCCTGAACCGAGAATCCGAGGATGTCCTTGAAATCGGTCAGCCCGTTGTTGCCGCCGAAGCCGAAGTCGTTGCGGAAGAACGACAGCCACAGCGCATAGGTCAGCATCTGCGTGATGATCGAGAGATAGACCCCGGTCACGCGGCTCTTGAACGCGAACCAGCCGAACACGAAGGCGAGCGCGCCAGGCACCAGCAGCACCATCAACGCCGCGTAGGGGAACCAGTTGAAGCCCCACCACGTCACCGGCAGCTCGGTCCAGTTCAAAAACACCATGAAGTCCGGCAGCAGCGGATTGGCATAGACACCGCGGGTGCCGACCTGGCGCATCATGTACATGCCCATCGCATAGCCGCCGAGCGCGAAGAACGCGCCATGGCCGAGCGAGAGAATTCCGGCGTAACCCCAGATCAGATCGAGCGACAGCGCGAGCAGCGCGTAGCACAGGTATTTGCCCATCAGCGCCATCGTCGTGGTCGAGACGTGGAACGTCGAACCGGGAGGCAACAGCAGGTTCGACAGCGGCACCAGAACAGACATCGCGATGAGGATCGCAACGAAAATCTGGCCGCGCCGGTCGGAAAGTAGCGCGCGCGTGATCATGCCTCCACTGCCCTTCCCTTGAGCGCGAACAGGCCGCGCGGCCGCTTCTGGATGAACATGATGATGAGGATCAGCAGGAGGATCTTGCCGAGCACCGCGCCGGCCCACGGTTCGAGCAACTTGTTTGCGATACCGAGAGTCAACGCACCGACCAGCGTGCCCCAGAGATTGCCGACGCCGCCGAACACGACAACGAGGAAGCTGTCGATGATGTAGCTCTGCCCGAGGTTCGGGCTGACGTTGTCGATCTGGGAGAGTGCCACGCCGGCAAGACCCGCAATGCCGCTGCCAAGGCCGAACGTCAGCGCGTCGACGCGCCCGGTTCTAATGCCCATCGAGCCGGCCATCCGCCGGTTCTGTGTGACGGCGCGCATGTGCAGGCCAAGCCGCGTGTGCTTCAGGGCGAGCAGGAGTGCGGTAAAGATCGCGGCGGCGAATACGATGATGAAGAGGCGGTTCAAGGTGATGGTCAGGCCGCCGATCTCGAACGCGCCGGTCATGAACGCGGGCGTGCCGACCTCGCGGTTGGTCGGCCCGAACAGCGTGCGCACGGTCTGCTGCAACACGAGGCTAACGCCCCACGTGGCGAGCAGCGTCTCGAGCGGCCGGCCATAAAGGAAGCGGATGACGCCGCGCTCGATGGCGACGCCGACGAGGCCCGCAACCAGGAACGCCATCGGTATCGCGATCGCAAGCGACCAGCCGAACATGCCCGGCGCGGAGGTGCGGATCACCTCCTGCACGACGAACGTCGTGTACGCGCCCAGCATCACCATTTCGCCATGCGCCATGTTGATGACGCCCATCACGCCGAAGGTGATGGCGAGGCCAATGGCGGCGAGTAGCAATACCGAGCCCAGCGACAGGCCATACCAGAGGTTTTGGGCGACCGACCACATCGCCAAGGTATGTTCGACGGAGCGTTGCGCCTGTTCCATTGCGGCGCGTACGACAGGCGAGGCATTGGCGGGCAAACTCCTCAGCGCCGTCAACGCCTGCTGATCCGCGCGCAGGCGCATCGCATTGATGGCGGCAAGGCGGTCCTTGTCGGCGACGTCCGGCGCGGCCAGCAGGATCGAGGCGCTGGCGGCTTCCATGATGCCGCGAATGCCGGCGTCTTTCTCCTGAGCGATTGCGGTCTGCAGGACCGGCAGCGCCGTGGCATCGCGTGACTTGAGAACGGTGGTTGCGGCGGTGCGGCGCTTTTCGGCATCGGGTGATAAAAGCTCGAGCCCGCCAAGGGCTGCCTGCAGCGCGGAGCGCACGCGATTGTTGAGCCGGAGGAATGTCAGTTCGCCGGGTGTTTTTCCGACGGGTTTTCCGGTGGCGGCAGCGAAGAGTTTGCCAGCTGCGTCGCGGAAGTAGACCGACTTGTCGGTTGGATCGAAGCCAAGTCGCCGATCGTTCAACGCGTCGAGCAGGGCGATCGCATGGGGAGCGCCTGACACGGCAATTTCCTCAACCGCGGTTGCGGTTTCGGCAAAGCTGTCGACGGCCAACCGTGAAAGTGCTGCTTCGAGCTTGGGATTTTGCGCGGCAGCCGGCAAAGCAACGCCCACAATCGCGAGCAAAGCGCAAAGCATCGCGAGCAGGAAAGTGCGATGCATCTTGGCCCCCAAAGGTAGCTGAAGTTATTTACGAGCACCCCATTGCTGGCGGCATATCTCGCGCGTGGTGCGGAGCGGCACGAACCCTTGTGCCGCTCCGCCTGGTCTCAAGTTCGTTGCGTCACATCAAACGCCGCCGCACTTGCCAGTTTTCGTATTGAAGTTGCCGCACTTCTTCCCGACCCAATCGGCCTCGAGATCCTTCGAACCTTCGAGGAAGTCCGACCATGCGTCGCCGGGCACGAGGCCCTTGGTCTGCCACACCACGTCGAACTGTCCATCGTTGCGGATTTCGCCGATCATGACAGGCTTGGTGATGTGATGGTTCGGCAGCATCTTGGATACGCCGCCGGTCAGGTTCGGCACCTCGACGCCGACGATCGAGTCGATCACCTTATCCGTATCGATCGTACCGGCCTTCTCCACCGCCTTCACCCACATGTTGAAGCCGATGACGTGGGCTTCCATGGGATCATTCGTGACGCGCTTTGCGTTCTTCGTGAAGGCCTTCCACTTGGCGATGAACTCGTCGTTGCCCTTGTCCTTGACCGACTGGAAATAGTTCCATGCGGCGAGGTGGCCGATCAGGTTCTTGGTGTCGACGCCGGCCAGCTCCTCTTCGCCAACCGAGAACGCGACGACGGGAATGTCGGTGGCCTTGAGGCCTGCGTTCGACAGTTCTTTGTAGAACGGCACGTTGGCGTCGCCGTTGATGGTGGAGACCACGGCGGTCTTTTTGCCGGCCGAACCGAACTTCTTGATGTCGGCGACGATCGTCTGCCAATCGGAATGGCCGAATGGCGTGTAGTTGATCATGATGTCGGCTGCGGCAACGCCCTTGGCCTTCAGGTAGGCTTCGAGGATACGATTGGTGGTGCGCGGGTAGACGTAGTCGGTGCCGGCCAACACCCAGCGCTTCACGTCGCCGCCGTCCTTGGACATCAGATAGTCGACGGCCGGGATCGCCTGCTGGTTCGGCGCCGCGCCGGTGTAGAACACGTTGCGCTCGCTCTCCTCACCCTCGTATTGCACGGGGTAGAACAGGATGTTGTTGAGCTCCTTGAAGACCGGCAGCACCGACTTGCGCGACACGGAGGTCCAGCAGCCGAACACGGCGGCAACCTTGTGCTGCGTGATCAGCTCGCGCGCCTTTTCAGCAAACAGCGGCCAGTTGGAAGCCGGATCGACCACCACCGGCTCGAGCTTCTTGCCGAGCAGTCCGCCCTTCTTGTTCTGCTCCTCGATCAGCATCAGCATGACGTCCTTCAGCGTCGTCTCGCTGATGGCCATGGTGCCGGAAAGCGAGTGGAGGATGCCAACCTTGATCGTATCCTGAGCAGCCGCGGGCGACGGTCCCGTGATGGCCAGCGCGCACGCAGCCATGCCGGCCAGTCCGGTCAGTACTTGTCGACGAAGAAGCATGTTGAACCCCTGTTTAGCGATGGTCGCTACAACAGGTTAGCAAGGGGCATGCCAAGCTGAGAGCTCAGCAAGATTTCCTTATTATTTCAATTTTGTATCCGTTCGCAGCTTGTATTTCAGGCAGTCTATTCACGGCTCAAATGCGTGAAGTTTGGGCACTTCCACCAGAGCTGCCGAAAAATCATGCGCCGTGGTGATGGATGGCTTCGACTGCCGCGGAACGTGGCAACGTTGTGCATCCGAAATCATCAATTGCGGTCTCGGCTCGAGACCGGCAAGCGGCGACATGAGCGTCGGGCACGTAACTGAGCGCGCGCAGTTCGCAGCGATCGAGTGCATCCGGTGCAGAGCCCGTGCGACTCCACACCGTTTTGCGTGCATCATTCCGCGGCCATGCTATTGCGCGGCGCCTTCTGATCCAGGTGCGCGACGACCTCGTCGACTTTCATGACATCGACGTACTTGTGGGCGAGGTCGAACAAATTGACTTTGTGGATCAGCGCGGAGCGATCGTAGGTGCACTCCTCGACGAGGCTGACGTGATAGCCCAGCGAGTAGGCGTCGACGCAGCTTGCGCGCACGCACCCCGACGTCGACTCACCACACACGATCAGGCTCTTGATGCCGAGATAATTGAGGTGGGAGACGATCGGCGTGCCCTGGAATATCGATGCACGCTGCTTGGTGATGATGACATCCTCGGGTTCGGGCCGAAACTCGTGGTAGATGCCGAACACGCTGGGGTCGAGCTTCACCAGGCTGCGCGTCGAGCCGACACCCCACGGCCGGTTCTGCGGACGGGTCTCCTGAGTGCAGTAGAAGATCGGCAACTTCGCGCGACGCGCCGCCGCGAGCAAACTCTTCGTCGGCTCGATCGCGTCGTAAGCGAAGTGGCCGCAGGTGTTGTAGTGCTGCGGCGTCGTTTCCACCGGTGGGCGTGGGCCGCCTTGGTAGACGAGATTGTAGAGATCGATCGCCAGCAGCGCGGGCTTGTCACCCACGAAGGTGTCGCGCCGGTAACAATCGTAGACCTTGAGCGTATCGGCGTCGATGACGTCCTTCCAGCAGTGGTCCTCGAATTCTTCTTTACGGGCCATGTCTTGCTCCCTGCGCCGGCTTTCGATCAATACCAGACGTCGCCCTTCTTGATGCCCTGGCCGCTCGGCAGGTCGTACATTCCTTGCGGCAGGGTACGCAGATGCTGCAGCACTTCCTCGGAGTTCATCACATTGGCGTACTTGGCGTTCATGTCGCACAGGTTGATCGCGTGGCTCGCCTGGCTGCGGTCGAAGCAACCGTCTTCCACGACGGTGGTGCGGAAATTCAGCGAAAAGCTGTCGAGCACGGTGGCGCGCACGCAGCCCGACGTCGTCGTTCCCGTGACGATCACGCTGTCGCATCCCAGGTTCTGCAGGTAGCTCTGCAGCGGCGAGCCGAAGAAGGCCGACGGCTTCTCCTTACGCACCACCATATCGCGCGGGCCGGGCTCGATCTCCTTGACGATCACGTTGCCGTCCTTGCCGTCGAACGCGGTCGACTCGATGGTGACGGTGAGGTCCTCGTCATTGCGCGAGTTCTTCCATGCCCACGAGCCGGCGTTCCAGGCATCGGGACGGCGCGTCCCGGTCGTATAGATGATCGGAATGCCCTTCGAGCGGCACATCTCGATCAGCTTCTGCAGAACCGGGATCGCGTCCCAGCCGTCCGAGCCGCAGGAGTTGCGCCACTTCTTGATCGACTCCAGGATCGGCAGCGACTTCTCGCCGGTGAACGCGTAGTTGACGTCGATAATGAGAAGCGCGGGCTTCTTGCCCCACGCGGCCATTGCGCCGTAGCCAGCCTGCTCGAACACGGCCTTGTCGCGCTCGGTCAGGAACTTGTCCCAGATCCGCTCCTTCTTGGCGGGCTTTGCACTCGACGTTTCCTTCTTGGGCATGTGTGTTTTCCTCTCTCTGCGTTTGTCCGAATGCTATTTCGAAGCCGATCCGAAGGTTCAGGGCTGTTCACTCATTTCCGTCCGCCCGACCGCTTCAGCTTCGGGTCAAGGTTGTCGCGCAATGCGTCGCCCAACATGTTGATGGCGAGCACGGTAGCGAAAATGGCGAGCCCCGGAAACAGCGACATCCACCATGACGTCGACACGTAGGCGCGCCCGTCGGCGAGCATCGAGCCCCAGGTCGGGATCTGCGGCGGCACCCCCAATCCCAGGAAGCTCAACGCCGCCTCTGCGATGATCGCAGCAGCCATTGCGAACGTGCCGATCACCAGCGCCGACTGGATCAGGTTGGGGAGAAGGTGACAACGCAAAATGCGTAGGTGGCTTGCGCCTATCGAACGGGCGGCCACCACGAACTCGCGCTCCTTCAGCGTCATCGCCTCCGCGCGCACCACCCGGCAGTAGGGTATCCAGCGCTGCAGCGTGAGGGCGAGGATCAGGTTGCCAAGCCCCTGGCCGAGGAACGCCAGGATGGCGATCGCGATCAGGAGAGGGGGAAACGCCCACACCATTTCGACCACCTTCTGAATCGAAAAATCGACGCGCCCGCCAAAATAGCCGGAGATCATACCCAGCGTGATACCGACCGCGCCGGAGATCACGACCACGGCGGCCGCAATGGCGAGCGAAATGCGCGCGCCATAGATCAAACGCGATAGCAGATCGCGCCCGACATGATCGGTGCCAAGGAAGTGGGGTCCGAAGAAGTATTGCGGCGGGGTCATCGCACGCATCAGGTCCTGCTTGTTGGGATCGAACGGAGACAGCAGTGGGGCGAGCAGCGCGCAGCACAGAAATACGAACAAGAGCCCGCCACCCAACACGGCCTTGAACGTCAGCCACGGCCGTAAGGCCCGCGCGAGCCGGTTGGGCTTCCGCAGCGTCACCGGGCTTGCTACGGCCTCAGCCGCCAAGCCGGATTCGGGGGTCCGCTGCTGCATAAAGGAAGTCCACGATCAGGTTCACGATGATAAAAAGCGTCGTGTAGACGAGCACAAGACCGGTGATGAGCGGATAGTCCCGCGCGGTAATGCCCTGCAGAAGGAGCTGGCCGATACCGGGCCATGAGAACACGGACTCGACGATGATCGAGCCGGAGATCAGCGCGCCAAACTCCAGGCCCACCACCGTAATCACCATGATGCGCGCATTTTTCAGCGCATGCCGCCACACCACCACGCGCTCGGAGAGCCCCTTGGCCCGTGCCGTCATGATGTAGTCTTCCGATAGGACTTCGAGCATCGCTGAACGGGTCATGCGCATCAACAGGCCGGTCATGTTGACGCTCAAGACGATCGCAGGCAGCACGATGTACTTGGCTGCGTCGCGAAACGCGTCCCAGTCGCGCTGCAGGATCGTGTCGAGCAGCAGGAAGCCGGTAATCGATTCCTCAGCAACGCCGAAGGTCGCGCGGCCGCCGGAAGGCAGCAGGTTGAAATAGCCCGATACAATCAGGATCAGCATGATGGCGAGCCAAAAGTTCGGCATGCTGACGCCAAAGAAGCCGCCCAGCGAGGAGGCGTTGTCGAACCACGAATTGGGACGTGAGCTGGCAAGAATGCCCAGGGGGATCCCGATGAGAATCGCCAGCGAGGTTGCCAGCAGCGCCAGCTCAAGCGTCGCTGGAAAACGCTGCATGATCAGCGACATTACTGGCTCGTCGTACTTGAACGAGCGACCGAAATCGAGCGTGACGGCGGACATGAGAAAACGCCAGTACTGCACCATAACCGGCTGATCCAGGCCCCAGCGCCGCCGCGCCTCCTCGACGTCCTCGGCCGTTGCCTGATCGGAGATCAGCATATCCGCCGGATCGCCCGGCGCCGCGTGCAGCAAAAGAAAGACGAACAGTGAGATCATGAACATGACCGGCACCGTGCCCACGAGACGACGAACGAGATAGCTCAGCATTGCCGGTCCTGCAGGTTACTTCTCTCCCTCCCTCGTGCGGGAAGGTAATGCATCATTTGGCGGCACCACCTGCCGCTGCCCGGCCGCGCGGCTTCACGATGATATCGACGCCAAAGACATCCATCGTCGGCTGTGGCTTGAACGTGACGTTGTTGGCAACGCCCGTAGCCATCTTGTGCCGCCACATGAAATGCGCCGGCGCCTCTTCGGTAATGATCGACATCGCCTGACGCAGAAGCGCGATACGCTTAGGCTCGTCGAACTCCTGGCGTTCTGCTGCGAGCGCTTTGTCGACCAACGGATTGGAGAACTTGATGCGCGGCGATTGACCGGTCTCGAAGTATTGCGACAACGCGGCAGAAGGATCGATCACCGAGCCGCGGCCCATGTAATAGAACGGCACGCCACCCTTCTGCACGCTGGACCACATCGTGCCCCATTCGGGCGTTTTGAGGTTCACCTTGAAGCCGACCGCCTCGAGCATCGGGACAATTGCCTCGCAGATCTGCTTGTCGGCGATGTAACGGCCGACGGTGGCAACGAAGTCTATCTCCACACCATTGGGATACCCCGCCTGCTTCAAGAGTTCGCGCGCCTTGGCCGGGTTGTAGTCGTACTTAGGCTTCAGGTTGGGATCATAGCCGAACTGTCCCGGACCAATCGGCCCGTCCAGCCGCGTACCCTGGCCGGCGAGCAGCACCTTGATCAGCGCGTCGCGATCAATCGCGTGGGCGACCGCCTGGCGGGCTTCCTTTTTGTCCCACGGCTTGTGCTCCGGGCTCATTGCCAGGAACATCAACTCGACAGCATCCTCCCACACGACGTGGGCGGCAGTGGAGCCTTGCACACGCGGCACGAGTTGCGGAGGAATGAACTGCGCGATCTGCACTTCGCCATTGAGCAACGCGGTGACCCGGCTTTCCGGCTCCTTCATGATGCGGAAAATGATCTCGTCCGGGTTCTCCGGCTTGACGTCGGGATGGCCGGGCACCTTGGTCATGGCGAAAAAGTTGTCGACGGCGACCTGGCGGATCGCATAGGGGCCCGCACCGAACGCGGCGTCCTTGTCGGCGGCGGGGCCGAGCTTGTCGTACTGCGCCTTGGATGTGACCGCGATCCGGGAGAAGTGCTCCAGCATCGGCGCCACCGGCTCGGACGTCTTGAAGATCACCGTGTGATCGTCGGGCGCCGACATCTCCTTGATCCAGCGCACGTTGTGCTTCTGCTTCGACTGCGGGTCGTTCATCGCCCGGCCGATCGAGTGGACGAAATCGGCCGCCACCACCGGCTCGCCGTTGTTGCGCTTCAGACCCTTCTTCAGTTTGAAGACCCAGGTGAGCTTGTCGGGGTTCGACCAGCTCTCGGCGAAGCGCGAGACATAGCCGCCCTTCTCGAAGCTCCAGTCAACGATATTGCCGTAAGTCTGACTGTAGATGGCGTACATCAGCGAGACGCTGTCGGAATAGGGATTGATCGAGGCGATCGTTTCGGTGACCGCGACATTGACCCGGGTACGTTGTTGGGCCGCCGCGTGATCCCAAGGAGCGAGCGTTTGCCCCGCAACAAAGGCACCGAGAAACGTTGCTGCCACCGGCAGACGCAACTTCACCGACATCCTATGACTCCTTGTCTTGATCTCGTTGTCCTGATCTCGCTCTCGATGAAAGATGCCCCTTAGCCGCCGCGGCCGTGCGGCGTGCTTGGGTTAGAACCGACTTCAGTTTGCGCAATTCCCGGCATTCTGCGCAAGCGCGAACTTTGTGCATTCTTCATTTTGCGTGCTGGAAGCGCAGGCAGAACACTGCTGCCGGACGCGCCGCTTACTGCACGCAGCCCTCGGCATTCCGGCCACGTTGAAGGTTGGCATGGCACGTGCTCTC
>CAMDPA010000056.1 GCA_945903565.1 Devosia equisanguinis
CGACGGCTTCCCATCTTTGCCGAATGGCTTGTCTGTCGATCATGCAACGGCGTACGACTGTTCGCCGGGACAAGGAATCCCGCGCTGCCGAGTCACACGGTCGCACGCACACAGATCACGATTCAGCTTTTTTGCGATCCGTCCTAAGCGCGCAATCCAGCCTCGATGTTCCCATAATGTTCTTGACTGCTCAGCTTGCTGGCGCTACATAGGCTCCACGTCATGAGGAGCGTAAGAGCCATGGCAGATGAGCCGACAAATCTCGTGCTGGAGCACCTGCGCCGCATCGATCGGAAGGTCGATGGCGTTTTGGACGAGGTTCGCCATCTCAATCTGCGAATGGGCTCTGTCGAGCGCATTATGTCGGGTCACTACGCCACCGAAGTCGACCAGAACCTTGAGATCGACCGCATCAAGGACCGGCTCGTCCGCATCGAGCGCCGGCTGGAACTGACGGAGAGTTAGCCACGATGCTTGGGGTCTGACCCTACGGGTCTGACCTTGGCGCGCTTCTACTCCAGCTTGATATTGCCCTTCTTGATCACCTCACCCCAGCGCTTGGTCTCTTCGGTGACGTGACGGCCGAAATCCTCGGGCGTGCCGAGAGGTAGCGTCAGACCCATGTCCTCGAGCCGCTTCTTCAGGTCCGGCGCGGAGAACGCCTTGCGCGCCTCGGCGTTGACCCAATCGATCGCCGCGCGCGGTGTCCCTGCGGGTGCGAACAGGCCGAACCAGGGGCCGCCCTCGACACCGGGCATGCCGGCCTCGGCCATCGTTGGCACTTGCGGTACGGCTGGCTCGCGCTTCGCCGCAGTGATGGCGAGCGCACGCACACCGCCGGTTGCAAGGTGCTCACGGGTCAGCGGCACGATGTCGAACATCACCTGGACGTGGCCGGCCACGAGATCCTGCAGCGCAGGCGCCGCACCCCGATAATGCACATGCGCGATCTTGAGATCGTGCATCTGGCGGAACTGTTCGCCCGCGAGATGGCCGGAGCTGCCGGCACCCGGCGAGCCGTAGTTCAGCTTGCCCGGGTTGGCCTTGATGTAGGCAACCAACTCTTGCGGCGTCTTCGCTGGCACCGACGGATGCACGATCAGGATGTTCGGCGAAGTCGCGATAAAGACGACCGGGGCGAAATCCTTGGCGGCGTCGTAGGGCACCTTGGCCATCAGATGCGGCAGGATCGACTGGGTCGCGTGAAAGCCCATGTAGAGCGTGTAGCCGTCGGGCGTGGCCTTCGCGACGGCATCTGCTCCGATGGTTCCACCGCCGCCGGTTCGGTTCTCGACAATGGTCGTCTTTCCGGCCTCACCAAGCTTGGCGGCGAACGCACGGGCGACAATATCGGCAACGCCGCCCGGCGCCAGCGACACGATGATCCTGATCGGCTGCGATGGATAGGCCTGGGCTAGCGCGGCCGCGGTTGGCAGCAGTGCCAGTGCCGCCAAGGATGCAGCGACGGACGCGGCGAGGCTGCGGAACGAAGACGAACAGGCCATGACGTTACCCCCTGAATGACTGCCGCCCTTAGATCGGCGACTTATCGTCAAGCATTTGTACACCAAAGCCCAGAGAACCGGAACGCCCGCCGCCGGCCAGTCTGGTGGCTGCCTGATGAACCTCATTCACCCTTCCGACAGCATTGCGCCTTCGCTCGGCCCCAGTCGAAACCAACTGCAGCCCCAAAGGGAATCTAACTCAACAACTTAGTCCGCAGTACGTTTGCATTTGCACCAGTCCGCGACCGCCCCGCCCGGGGGTGACACGCGCCTTACCGTTTCCGGGTCGGCATGAGACCAACCACGAGCGTGTAGCATGCAGTTCTCGGGCGGCCCGACTTCACATGGCACGCGGCAGGCGGATCAAGGCTCGTCGAAGGCCGGATTCGTCGATTGGGCCGAGGCCGACGAGCCAAAGCGCGATTGGCGCAAGGGCGTTCTGATCATCGGTCTTGGCGTTCTGTCGTGGGTTGCGACCTACGTCGGCATGCTCGAACTGATCGAGGCGAACCTCGGCGAACTCCCGCTGATCCATAAGGTGATCGTCGCGTTTTCCGTCGCGATGCTGATGATCATGATCGTATGGCTGCTCGATCAGTTGTTCGCGCCACTGCCGTTCTTCACCAAGCTGCTCTACGCGTTCGGCTACGTTTTCCTGACGCTGATTTCGGCAGGCTTCGGCTTCGGCTTTTACTGGAAGGTTCTGGAAAGTCGCGGCGAAGCCTCGCGTTCGGCGGAAGGTGCGGTGGGTCAAGTGCAGGGCTCGCTGCTCGCCGCCTCCACCCGGCTCGACCAGCTCCAATCGACGCTCGACCAGCTCACCACGATCTCCAAGCAGAAGGCGGAGAACGAGCGCTCGACCGGCACGTCATGTCCGGCCTCTCGCGCGGGCGACGGCCCTCGCCGGAAGATGCGCGAAGACGACGCTGCGCGGTTCCAATTCGCGGGCAATTTCGTCAAGGGCCGCGCCGGCCAGGTCAAGTCGGAGATCGCCGCGCTCGACGCCGATCTGATCAAGATCACCAAAGACGACCGCTCGATCGTCGATGCCAAGTCCGGCACGCGCAACGAGTTCATGAAGACGCTGGGCCGCAAGCTCGACAACACCGTGACGGGCTTCAACGCGTTCCGCACGGACCCCCAATTGAAGCAGATCCGCAGTGATCTCGCCGAGCGGGCCGACAAGTCGAGCTTTGCCGACAGCAAGGGCGGCACCTACACCTGCCCCGACGCCCAGCTTACCGGCGCTCTAAAGGGCGTCGTGCGGGCGATCGACGGCCTGCCTGAGCTCGAGAAGCCGAAGATCGCGACGGTCGAGGGTTCCGAAGCCACGATCGAGGCATTCCGCAGGCTGATCGCGACGTTCCACGGCATGCTCACATTCAAGATGCCGCCCTCCGCTGACGAGCAGCGCGAGTTGCAAAAGCGCGCGATCCAGTCGGTCGAGAACCCGCAGGCCGCAGCTCGGCTCGCTGCCGCATCCGATCAGCAGCCCGGCCTTTCCAAGCGCGATTACGTGCCGCTCGCGGTGGCGCTGTTCGTCGACTTGTGCCTGCTGCTCGTCTCGATGGGACGTCCCGTCAACCGGCTGCAGAGCCTCGTGCCCAAAATGCGGGCGGCCGAGCGCGGACCGGTAATCCAGATCCTATCGCGGTTCAGCGAGATCCATCGCGACGAAGGCATGCGTGAGTGCTTCGAAGTGCTGCGGCATGTCGTGTTCGACTACGCCGGCGCCTACTACGTCGCGGTGCCGCTCGATGCGCCTTATGTCGAGACCCGCCGTGAACAAGTTGTCGATCCCGTCACCCGCAAGGGCCGCCTCGTGACCAAGCAAATCGGGCTGCCGCCGTCTCGCCGCGACGAGCTGCGGGTCGAGGCGCACCTGCTCGGAAACCTGTTCGCGAGCTTCGAGAAAGACAACGTTTTCAAGCGCGTGATGTGGCTGAACACAGATTCGGCCCGGCGCCGGCTGCAGCAGCAAGGCAGCAAGTTCGCCAATGCGGAGGCATTCCGGATCTATCGCTTCGGTGACGGCGCGTGGTCCGAGATCATTCTTGGCGCGGTGATGGGCGCGGCACGCCGGGTGGAGCACCGCCGTGCCGGCGAGCCTGACGGCCACGGCCGCCGCGAGCCGACGCTCGATGCCCTGTTTGACCGCATGCGCCAGGCTGAAATCGAGGCCCAGGCCGAGCGCAGTGCACCGCAACCCAAGCCGTTCAGCGATCGCCACCGCGGGCCACGGCCTGTCGAGATGCCCAACGACGCCGACATCGCCGCCCGGTTCGGCCCCTATGCCGGCCGCGTGCACGACGAGCGGATCGATGACATGGCACGACATGCCCCTTTACCGGCCCATGGCCCTGCCAACGGCAATACCTACCCGTCGGCCCGCCCCGCCTTCGAAGCCGACCAAGCTTTCGAGGCACCCTATGCACCGCTTCCCGATGCCGGCAACATCGTACCCTTCAAGCAGCAGCCGCCTCCCAGGGGCATGGCGCCCGAAGCCGGCTCCGAGGCCAGAGGTGACGAGCGTGCTGACATGCGCCTGCCGACCTTCATGACGCGGGGCCAGACCGCGCTCTCCTCCGATGCGGAACCCGCCGTGACGGTGACGGCCACCGAGCGCAAGTTCTCGTTCGAGTTGCCGCTGGATGATCCGCGCATCTCGCACGGGCTGTATGGGATCGGCGGCGTGCTCAACCGGGCAGCTTCGGCGCCGGTTGCCCCCACTCAATCGAGTTCGACGGCGAGCCACGATATCGCAACACACTATGTGGCGACAGTCGTGTCCCAGCCTGCCGGGCCTGAGCGGCACGCGGCCCTTACGCTGCCAAAGCCAATCCGCGAGCACGAGCACCGGGGGTGACCAAACAGAAGCCGGTCGAAACCAGTCATTCGGAAAAGAAGAATTGCATCGCGATGGGTCAGCCTGAAAGGCTTCATTAACCCGCCGCGGTCTTTAATGCTCCTTACAACAAGACGAGAACCGGCGGCGGCTGCCCACGCCCCCGACGGCCTCGCGAACGAGGGAACCTGCATGAGCCGCAAGATCGCGCCGCTTATTGATATCGTGAGGCTCGAAGACAAGGAGACGAAGCTGAAGGCTTTCATCAGCACCGTTCTCGAACAGAACATGACGCAGGCCGGCACGGTCACCTGCGAGAACGCCGTGTTGCTCGTGGTGCGTTCGGTCGAGAGCCCTGTGGCCAGGGCGGTCGCCGCATTCGTGCAGGACGGCACGATTACTGGTCCCGTTAAGTCGATCATCGCGATCGTTCCGCGTGAGCCCAACGAAGACGGCAACGACGAGACATTGATGACGCTGGCGCGCGAGCACGGCGGTCGCATTCTGCGCGACATCCGCCTGTTCGATGCCCATGAGCAGATCGTGCTCGGCACCGCCGCGAGCTGGGTCGGCGATTGCATGCGCCGCGATCCGATGAAGCGCGATGCCTACGAATGCTACGCCGCCGACTGCGGAAAGACCGCCGGCTGGGCTCGCACCTCGTTCGAGCGGCTATGGGCGATCTGCGAGCCGGTCGGGGAAGCCCGCCGGGGACCCGACAACGAAGCCGTCGCCAACGCCTGCATGGGTGCCGCGACCGGCGAAGAGATTGCCGAAGATCCGTTGCGCTCCACCTCCGGCTGAGCTGGACGCAAACGACCTCATTCGATTTTGAAGCCGGCGGGTCTCAGGGCCCGTCGGCTTCGTCGCATTGGCGCAGCCATGCACCGCCCCCGAGCCCACAGCGATATCCACCGCCTGGATCATCTCGCCAGCAATTCGGCGCAATTAGCCGATTTCCTGGATAGCGGTTTCGCCTCTATGACTGGAAAAGCTGCGCGCGATAGGCGATGCTGATCATCACAACGGATCTCGCACCACTGCGGCGCGCATGACACCGGACAGCACGATTGTGACGCGTGATTAATGCATCGAAGCAACGGCTTCGGCTGCACGACTTCGCTTGGAGGCTCAAAATGCTCCGCTACGTTCTCGGACTTTCGCTCAGCTTCATCTGCGGCGCGGCCAGCGCACAGCAGCCACCGCCAGTCGCCGCATTCACCCACCAAGGTGTAGCGCGCGAGGCGGTGCGATACGAGGCGCAGGTGAAATCCGCACTGGGCCAGCAGGGCCAAGGGCGGCGCGCGCGCGACATCCGCCTCGCCGCGGAGAAATTACTGGCTGCAGGCACCGATCCGCGCGGCGCGATAAAGCAGCTGTCGACTGCCGCTGGACTCGACGCGACCGACTGGGAAACCTGGCTCGGCCTTTCCCGCGCGCTACTCGCCGTCAAGCCGGAGCCAGACAGCCGCGAGAATTCGGAGCTTCCCGTCAACGCCAGTGCCGCCGCCTTCATCGCTTACGAGCGCGCGCCGCATGCTGCCGCCAAGGCCCGCGCGCTGTTCGTGCTCGGCGAAGCCTTCAAGCGCCGCTCGTTCTGGCGCCCTGCAATCGACGCCCACCGCGCAAGCCTCGCGCTTGCCGACAACGCGACCGTTCGCCAAAGCTATGAGGCCCTGCGCGCCCAGCACGGCTTCCGCATGATGGACTACACGGTCGAAAACGACGCCGCCGATCCCCGGCTGTGCGTGCAATTCTCCGAGCGCCTGCAACGGGCAGGCACCGACATCACGAAATTCGTCACCATCGACGGCAAGGACGCCGACAGCATCGGCGGCGAAGGCCGGCAGATCTGCATCGACGGACTTCAGCACGGTAAACGCTACGAGATCACCCTGCGCGCCGGCCTTCCCTCCGACATCGGCGAGACGTTGCTGAAACCGGCGGTCATTCCCGTCTATGTGCGCGATCGCGCGCCGGCGGTGCGCTTCTCCGGCAAGAGCTACGTGTTGCCCTCGCGTGGACAGCAGGGCCTGCCGGTCGTTTCGATCAATACGACGCGCATCGGCATCGAAATCTATCGCGTGGCCGACCGCAATTTGACAGCGGTTACCGGCGGCAACGGTGACTTCCTGAAGCATCTCTCGGGCGGCGATATCAATACGCTCGCCAACGAACGCGGCGCGAAAATCTATTCGGGCGAGCTCGAAGTCACGCCGAAGCTCAATCAGGAAGTGTCGACCGCTGTGCCGATCGGCCAGGCCGTCCCAGAACTCAAGCCGGGCGTCTACGCGATGATCGCGCGGCCGATCCAGCGCAAGGCGCGCGATGACGACGACAGCTCCGGCGCAGGCGCGACGCAGTGGTTCATCGTGTCCGATCTTGGCCTGGCTGCCTTCACCGGCGACAACGGCTTGCATGCGTTCGTGCGCTCGCTGAGCACCACCGAACCCATCATCAACGCCAACGTTCGCATCGTCGCACGCAACAACGAAGTTCTCGCACAAGGCCGCAGCGACGGTGCCGGCTACATCCGCTTCGAGCCGGGTTTGGTGCGCGGCGAGGGCGGCCAGCAGGCAGCCCTTCTGATCGCTGAAACCGCGAACGGCCAATACGCCTTCCTCGATGTCGCCGCGACCGCGTTCGATTTGTCGGATCGTGGCGTGAAGGGCCGCGAGACACCCGGCGCACTCGATGCGTTCCTGTATGCCGATCGCGGCATCTATCGCCCCGGCGAAACCGTGCATCTCAACGGGCTCGTCCGCGAACGCACCGGCACAGCCGCGGCAGTGCCGACCACGCTGATCGTAACCCGACCCGACGGCGTCGAGCACAGCCGCGTCGCGCTGACCGATCAGGGTCTCGGCGGCCGTGCACACACGCTGCGCCTTACCCCAACTGCGATGACCGGTACCTGGCGCGTGAAACTGCACGCTGATCCCAAGGCCGATCCGCTTTCCTCGACGGCATTCCTGGTCGAGGACTTCGTACCCGAGCGGTTGGAACTGAAGCTGACGCCGGCTGTTACCGCCCTGGTGCCGGAAGTGCCCGGCACGATCAACGTGACCGGCCGCTATCTCTATGGTCCGCCCGCAGCAAACCTTGCCGCCGAGGGCGAGATCGTCGTGAAGGCCGCTGGTGCCGCGCGCGAAACGCCAGGCTTCCCCGGCTATCGCTTCGGCAACTCCGAGGAAAAGATCACGGCAGTCCGCAAGGCGCTCGACCAAGTGCCGTCGACAAACGACAAGGGCGAGTTGCCGCTCGAAGTTCTGCTGCCGCCAATTCCACGCACGGTGCAGCCGCTGGTTGCCGAGATCATGGTGCGCTTGCGCGAGCCCGGTGGCCGCGCGATCGAACGCAAGGTCAGCGTACCCATCGATCCGCGCTTGCCGCGCATCGGCATTCGTCCGCTGTTTGCGGACGACGCAATCGGCGAAGGCGAAACCGCTCAGTTCGATACGATCATTCTCGACGAGCAGGGGCGCCGCCTCGGCGGCAAGCGGCTCGCGTGGACGCTCTATCGCCTCGACAGCAATTGGCAGTGGTATCGCCGCGACGACACCTGGCAGCACGAGCAGGTAACGCTGACGCGCAAGGTCGGCAACGGTCAGATCGACAGCCAGACTGATAATCCAGGCCGCATCTCGCAGCGCATCGACTCTGGTCGTTATCGTCTCGAAGTCTCGAGCATGGACGCTGGTGGCCCGTCCTCCAGCTTCATCTTCACTGCGGGCTGGTACGCGAGTGAACAGGCGGACACGCCCGAAATGCTCGACGTTGCGCTCGACAAACCCGCCTATAAGGCGGGTGAGACGGCCAAGCTCAAGGTCGCGTCACGCCAAGGTGGCAAACTGCTCGTCAGCGTGCTTGGCAGCGGACTGCTGACACATCGTACGGTCGACATTCCCAACGGCGGCGGCGAGGTCGCGCTGGAAGTCGGCCGCACCTGGGGCGCGGGCGCCTACATCACCGCCAGCCTCTATCGCCCTCTCGATGAGAAGGCGCGGCGGATGCCGACGCGGGCAATCGGCCTCAAGTGGCTGCAGATCGACCAAGGCGAACGCACGCTGAAAGTGGCGATGGATCCACCTGCGAAGGTCGGCTCGGGCAGCAAGCTGTCGGTTCCGATCAGGATCGATGGCCTCGCACGCGGCGAGGAGGCGCGCGTGACGGTATCTGCGGTCGATGCGGGTATTCTCAACCTGACGCGCTTCGAGGCGCCCAAGCCCGAAGCGTGGTTCTTCGCGCAGACGAAACTCGGTACCGAGATCCGCGATCTCTACGGCCGCTTAATCGACGGCATGCGTGCGGATCGCGGCAAGCTGCGCTCGGGCGGCGACGACAGCTCCGGCGGTGGCATGTCGATGTCCGGCAGCCCACCGGTCGAGAAACTGCTGGCGCTGCATTCCGGCATCGTACGCGTTGGCACCGATGGAACCGCACGCGTCGAATTCGACCTGCCGGATTTCAATAGCCAGGTTCGATTGATGGCGGTCGCGTGGAGCGCCGCCAAGGTCGGTCATGGCGTCAAGGACGTCATCGCACGCGATCCGATCGCACTGACGGTTTCGACGCCGCGGTTCATGACGCTCGGCGACGAGGCGCGGATCGATCTCTCGCTGCATAACGTCGAAGGCACCGCGAGCGCTTATCAGCTTGCCGTGGAACGCGACGGCGGCAATGGCGCCATGGCCTCTGTCTTGCAGCGCGAGGTGCGGCTCAACGTCAACGAGCGCAAGTCCGAGCGGCTGTCGATCAAACCGGGCGAGGCAGGCCTCGTCAGCTACGACGTCCGCATCACCGGACCGGGCGGCGTCGACGTGAAGCGGAGGCTCACCTTGGACGTGAAGGTGCCCGGCGGCGATGTGAAACGCGTGACGGTGGCGAAACTCGCGCCGCGCTCGGGAAAAATAACACTCAGCAAGGATCTGCTGGCCGATCTCATCCCGGGCCGCACGACGGTCAACGTGAATGTCGGCCCCGTCGCCGCCTTCGACGTGCCGGGCTTGCTGACGCAGCTCGACCGATATCCCTACGGCTGCGCCGAGCAGACGACCTCGCGCGCGCTGCCATTGCTTTATGCCAACGAGATGGGTGCAGCGCTGGGACTGCGCGCGGACGCCAACATCAAGGAACGCGTGCAGGGCGCGATCGAGCGCGTGCTCGAAATGCAGAACTCGTCCGGGGCATTCGGCATCTGGGGACCGCGCAATCCAGATATGTGGCTGTCGGCCTACGTCACCGACTTCCTCACGCGGGCGAAGGAGGCGGGTTACGAGGTGAAGCCGCAGGCGTTCACCTCCGCACTCGACCGGCTGCAGTCGTTCGTTTCCTACGCGCAGGACTTCGAGAAGGGCGGCGAGGACAGGGCGTATGCACTTTACGTGCTCACCCGCAACGGTCGCGCACCTGCCGGCGAGCTGCGCTACTACGCCGACACACGCCTCGAACGCTTCGGTTCAGGCCTTGCCAAAGCGCAGCTCGGCGCGGCACTCGCCATGATCGGCGAACGCAAACGGGCAGAACGCGTGTTCCGCTCCGCGCTCAATCTGCCGGAGGAGAAGGGCTATACCTATCGCCCCGACTATGGCTCGCGGCTACGCGACGGCGCGGCGCTGATCGCACTCGCCTCGGAAGTAAACGTGGCACGCGGAGAAGTTCCGCAACTCGCTGGCGTTCTCGCCAAGGCGTTCTCGGAGAAAACCTACACCTCCACGCAAGAGCAGGCGTGGATGCTGCTGGCCGCGCGTGCGCTTTCGGATCAGGCGCGCACCACGGAGCTCAACGTCGGCGGTGTCGCGCACAAGGGCGCCCTGATGCGCCGTTTGACAGGGCCGGAGCTGATCGACGGCCAACTCGTCGTCAGCAACGACGGCGAACACGCGGTTGACGCCGTGATTTCAGTGATCGGCGCGGCGCTGACACCGGAACCTGCAACCGAGAAAGGCTTCAAGATCGAGCGCAGCTACTACACGCTCGAGGGCAAGAAGGTCGATCTGCAGAGCGCTCAGGGCGGGGTCGGTAGCCTGCAGCAGAATGCGAGGCTGATCGTCGTCGTGAAGGTCGAGGCAACCGAGAAAGGCGGCCGCGTGCTGCTTGTCGACAGGTTGCCGGCGGGCCTCGAAATCGAGAACCCGCGCATCGTCGACAGCGCAGATCTGAAGAGCCTGGAGTGGCTGAAGACGACCGCGCGGCCGGAGCATACCGAGTTCCGCGACGACCGCTTTGTCGCCGCGTTCAACTTCTCCGGCCCCGTGCGCGGACGCGGATCGGACGACGACGATGATGACGAGGCCAAGAAGGGGCCCATCGCAAGCGCAACAGTCGCCTACATGGTGCGCGCGGTGACGCCGGGCAGCTTCGTGCATCCGGCCGCAACCGTGGAGGATATGTATCGCCCCGAGCGCTACGCACGCACGGCCGCGGGCAAGCTGACGGTCACGGCGAAGGAGTGAGTGGTGAGTAGGCGGAGCCCTCCGAGAGAATGCAGTCAATGCAAAAAACCTCTCCACTGCGTCCCCGGACAAGCGACCCGGCCCAAAGGGCCGGATCGCGCAGATCCGGGGACTTCACCCTTCTCAAGTGGGCGGCCGGTCTGTGTCTGCTCCTGATCGCAACGCTTGCTACCGCGATGCTCGTCATGGGCCCACCGCCAATCGCGCGCGGCGAACATATCTCGACGTCGGTCGTGGATCGGCACGGCCAATTGCTGCGCGCGTTCACGACGCCTGAGGGACGCTGGCGGTTGCCGGTCGGCCCTCAGGAGGTCGATCAGCGTTACCTTGCGATGCTGTTTGCTTTCGAGGATCGCCGCTTCAAAGGGCATGTCGGGGCCGACCCAATCGCATTCGTACGGGCGGCCTGTCAATTCGTGCGGCATCGCCGCCTCGTTTCGGGCGGCTCGACGCTGACCATGCAGGTGGCGCGTTTGCTGGAGGGCGAGCACGAGCGCACCCCGCAAGGCAAGTTCCGCCAGGTCGTGCGCGCGTTGCAGCTCGAGATGGCACTATCGAAAGACGAAATACTTCGCCTCTATCTCCGGCTGGCACCGTTTGGGGGCAACCTCGAAGGCGTGCGCGCGGCGTCGATCGCCTATTTCGGCAAGGAACCGCGCCGGCTTTCAGTCGGCGAGGCGGCACTGCTCGTCGCACTGCCGCAAGCCCCGGGATTGCGCCGGCCGGATCGCTTCCATGAGGCGGCGCGAAAGGCGCGCGATCGCGTGCTCGCGCGTGCGGCCGAGACAGGCGTAATCACGGCAGATGAGGCCCAACGCGCTAGCCGCGAGGCCGTACCGCGCCAGCGCGCGGAGTTCCCCAAGCTCGCCGCGCATCTGGCCGAAGCCGAGATCGTGCGACGGCCCAACGTCGCCGTACATCGGCTGACGGTCGATCGCGATATCCAGGCAGCGCTAGAGAATCTCGCCCGCGGACATGCGCGCGCGCTCGGCGAGAAACTCTCAACAGCGATTCTCGCGGTGGATCACCGCACGGGCGAAGTCATCGCCCATGTCGGTTCCTCGGATTACTTCGACGAGAAGCGGCTCGGCGCCATCGACATGACGGCGGCGGTGCGCTCGCCCGGCTCCACCCTGAAGCCGTTCATCTACGGCCTTGGCTTCGAAGGTGGCCTTGCCCATCCCGAGACGCTGATCGAGGACAAGCCGGTGCGCTTCGGCGGCTACACACCGCGCAACTTCGACGACGATTTCCACGGCACGGTGACGATCCGCGAGGCGCTCGCGCAATCGCTGAACATTCCCTCTGTTAAGGTATTGAACGCGCTCGGCCCGCCGCGTTTGATCGCGCGGTTCAAGCGGGCGGGCATCAATCCGGTGCTGCCCGGCGATGGCGAGCCGACGCTGGCTGTTGCACTCGGCGGGCTCGGCATGCGGCTGAGCGATCTCGCCCAACTCTATGTGGCCTTGGCGCGCGGTGGCGAGGCCGTGCCGCTGGTGCACACGCCGGATGCTTCGGCGCAGGCACTTGGCGACAAGCGCGTGCGCCCGCGGCTGCTCTCGCCGGTGGCCGCGTGGTACGTCAGCGACATTCTCAAGGATGCCCCACCACCTGCGAACGCAAAGGGCGGGCGCATCGCATATAAGACGGGCACCTCGTATGGTTATCGTGATGCGTGGGCGGTGGGCTACGACGGGCGCCATACCGTAGCGGTGTGGGTCGGCCGCGCGGATGGCGCATCCACCGCCGGCCTCACCGGGCGCGCGGCTGCCGCGCCAATCCTGTTCGATGCGTTTCAGCGGATATCTCCAACGCGTGCACCGATGGCGGCTTCGCCGTCGGGCGTGTTGAAAGCCAGCGGGGCGACATTGCCGCAGCCGTTGAAGCGGTTCACCGACGCCAACGAAGAACGCAGCGCCGGCGCGTTTCTCGATCCCCCTGTGCTGATCGCGTTTCCGCCTGATCGTTCCGAGGTCGAGGTTGCCGGCGACGACGTGCCGGTCGTGCTCAAGGCCGAAGGCGGCGCGCTTCCGTTGACGTGGCTCGTCGATGGCGCACCGATCCCCGACACCAAGGGCGCGCGCGTAATCGAATGGCAGCCGGACGGACGCGGCTTCGTGCGGCTGTCGGTGATCGACGCGAAGGGGCGGGCCGATCGGGTGACGGTGCGGCTGCGGTAGGCCTTATCGGACCGTGCTATCCAACCATTCCGCGATCACGCCCGCAATCTCCGCATTGTTCGACTCGATCATCATCATATGGCCATTACCGCGGATGCCGCGATCGGCAAGGCGAATGAACGTGTTCGTCACGCCCGCCTGCGCCAGATACTGCGACGTGCAGTGATCGTAGGGCGCGTGATACGACGCCTCGCCCTGCAGGATCACGACAGGGATGTGCGCGAGGTTCTTGAGTTTTCGCGCGGGCTCGGTTTGCCGCCAGCACCGCATCAATCCTGCGCCTTGCGCCTCCTTCTCGCACACGACGGCGAGCTGCTGGCTTGCCGCCAAAGGGGGATCATACGTCAGCGGCAAATGGCACAACCCGCCTTGCTTGAAAGTAGCGTTCTCGGCGAACCAATCCGGCGCCCCCTTGAACTCCGCGTCATGCACCGGCGGACCGTTCGGCTCGACGGCGACGATCGCGCGCACGAGCTGCGGTCGTCGATCCGCCATCAGCCAGCCGAACGTGCCGGCTTGTGAATGCGTGAGCAAAACCGCAGGGCCGATGCGATCGAGAAGTGCCGCTCCCGCGGCAGCATTCAGCGCCTGCTGCTGTGGAAAATCAGCGATCGATGATACCTGCGAGGCGAAAAACTGATCGAAGATTTCATCGCGAGGCCGCGCGTCACCTGGAAACTGGGTGTGCAAGTGTGCCTGCGGCCAAAGCTTGGAACGCCCTGGTGCAACGAAACGCTGCTGGGCGAAACTGAGCTCGGGACCGCGCAACGGCGCATAGGTGTCGGCATGACCTTGAGCGCGCCCGCGCCCGACGGTATCGACGACGTAGACCGGCCATCCCCGGCGCAGGAAGTACTGCGCCCACCCCTCACGGCCATCCGGTGTTCCCGTGAAGTTCGTGCCGGTTTGCGAACCGCCGTGGATCATCACGATCGGGCAGGCGCTGCGCACCTCGTGCGGGATCTGATACTCCACGTACATCTGGCCGGTGAGCGCGCGGCCGGTGGGCGTGTCGGCGTAACTGCCGCCGGCAAAGAAGTAGCCCTGGCTCGCAATCATCAGAGGTGGGCGGGCGGTGGTGTCGGCGCTCATGCGGGGCTCGCGGATCGTTGCTCGGTTGGTTTCCCGCATCGTGCATGTCCGCTGCGTCTCGTGCAATGCTGAACGCACTTGCTTGCCACGGCCATCTCTCATCGTTACCCACGAGAAAACGGGGGGCACGATGGGGCATTCACTCTTACTGCGGTTCGCGCCTGCGATCTTCGTGGTGCTGTGGTCGACCGGTTGGCTGGCAGCACGAGCGGCGATGCCGTACTCCGAGCCGTTGACGTTCCTGACGCTCCGCTACGTTCTCGCCGCGCTCGTTCTCGCGGCGATCTGTAGCGCGATGAGCGTGGAGTGGCCGCGCGAGCGGAAGGCGATAGGTCACGCGCTTGTGTCAGGGGTGTTCCTGCACGCCATGTATTTCGCCGGCGTGTGGTGGAGCGTCATGCACGGATTGCCCGTTGCAATTTCGGGTGTCGTTTCGGCGCTTCAGCCGATCCTGACAGCACTGCTCGCGCCGTATCTCGTCAACGAAAAGATCACGCGGTCGCAGTGGGCTGGCGTGCTGCTCGGCTTCGCCGGCGTTGCGATGGTGCTCAGCCCGGCGCTCGCGCAATTGCCGCCGGACAAGCTGTCGGGCGTGTTGCTGCCGCTCGGTGTAAACGTCGCCGGAATGATCGGCGTGACGCTCGGCACATTTTATCAGAAGCGTTTCGTCACCGGCGGCGACCTGCGCGCCGTTACGGCACTGCAGAATGTCGGCGCAGCATGCGCAACGCTGCCGTTCGCGTTTGCAACCGAGACGATGCGGATCGTGTGGAACCTGCAGACCATTCTGACGATGGCCTGGGTCGTACTCGGCATGTCGATCGGAGCCGTCGGATTGCTCGTCATGTTGATCCGGCACGGTGCGGTGTCGCGGGCGGCAGCGTTGATCTACCTGATGCCGCCGATGGTCGCGCTGCAGGCCGTGTTCATCCTCGACGAAACCCTGACGGCAGTGCAAATGCTCGGCATGGCGATCACAGCGGCGGGCGTGGCACTGGTCGTCAAGAAGGCTTGAGCGACGCGCGCATAGCCTCGGCGGCCATCAAAATCCGCTCCGGCGTGGCGGGCGCGTCGAGCGGAACTTGCACGCCGGGTGCGAGCGACGCCAACGCATCGAGAATCGCGGAGTAGACGGAGATCGCCAGCATCAGCGGCGGTTCGCCGACGCCCTTCGAGCGATAGACCGTGGGTTTTGGATTATCGCCGCGCCACAAATGCACGCGGAAGTCGGCAGGTACGTCGGAGGCAACAGGAATCTTGTAGGTCGATGGCGCGTGAGTTGCGAGACGACCGTTGCTGTTCCACACCAGCTCCTCGGTCGTTAGCCAGCCCATGCCCTGCACGAAGCCGCCTTCGATCTGACCGATGTCGATGGCCGGATTGAGCGAGCGGCCGACGTCGTGGAGAAGATCCGCGCGCGTCACCTTCATTTCGCCGGTGAGCGTGTCGACGATCACTTCCGAGCAGGCTGCGCCATAGGCGAAGTAGTAGAACGGCCGGCCGGTGCGTGCGTCGCGGTTCCAGTCGAGGTCGGGCGTGCGGTAGTAGCCGGTCGCGGAAAGTTGCACGCGAGCGCGGCGCGACGCCAACGCGAGCTCGCCAAACGTCATCGAGATATTGCCGGCAAGCACGCGGCCATCGCGGAATTCGATTCCTGCAGGCTCGACCTTCCACATCTCGGCAGCCACACCTGCCATGCGCTCCCTGATGGCGCGAGTAGCGATCCGCGCGGCCATGCCGTTGAGATCGGAACCGGCGGAAGCGGCGGTGGGCGACGCATTCGGCACCATCGCGGTGCTGGTCGCACTCGGTCGTACCCAGCCAAGCGGAATGCCGAATTCCTCCGCCACGACCTGCGCAACTTTCACGAACAGGCCCTGGCCCATTTCCGTGCCGCCGTGATTCAGCATCACGGAGCCGTCCTGGTAGACATGGACGAGTGCACCGGCCTGGTTCATGTGCGGGATCGTGAAGGAGATGCCGAATTGCAGAGGCGTCAGCGCCAAGCCTTTGCGGAGATAAGGGCTGTCGCGATTGTAGGCCGCGATATCCGCGCGGCGGGTGCGGTAGTCGCAGGTCGCCTCGAGCTCGTCGATCATGCCGGCGAGCGTAGCGTAGTCGTCGACCTTCAAGCCGTACGGCGTCACGTTGCGGCCGGGGCTCATCAGGTTCGCCCGGCGAACGTCGAGCGGATCGCGGCCGGTGGCGTGCGCGATCGCATCCATCGCGCGCTCGATGACGATCATGCCTTGCGGGCCGCCGAAGCCGCGGAAGGCTGTTGCGGAGACGGTGTTGGTTTTCAGGCGGCGCGAGGCGATGTGCGAGGCCGGCGCGTAGTAGCCGTTGGCGGCGTGGAACATCGCGCGATCGACGACGCCGAGCGAGAGATCGACCGAGCAGCCGCAACGTGCGTTGAGCATCACATCGTAGGCGGCGAGGCGGCCGTCATCGTCGAAGCCCACCTGCCAATCGGCGCGAAAGTCATGGCGCTTGCCGGTGAGCGAGAAATCGTCGTCGCGGTCGAGCCGCAGCTTGCACGGACGTCCGGTGACGTGGGCAGCAAGCGCTGCGAGTGCCGCCCACTGGCAGGCCTGGCTCTCCTTGCCGCCAAAGCCGCCCCCGAGCCGGCGCGTCTCGCACACGACCATCGCATCGGGAAGATCGAGGATGCGAGCGACGAGATGCTGAACCTCGGCTGGATCTTGCGTCGAGGAATAGACCGTCATCGCACCGGACTCGCCGGGCACAGCGAGTGCCGCCATGCCTTCGAGATAGAAGTGCTCCTGCCCGCCGATTGCGAGTTGGCCATCGAGGCGATGCTGAGCGGAAGCGAGCGCTGCGTTCGTGTCACCTTGGCCAAATGCGTAATCGGGCAACACGCGACTGCCGGCGGCAATGGCCTCGTCGATCGTGAGAAGTCCCGGCTGCTCTTCGATCTCGACGCTGGCGAGACGTGCAGCCCGGCGGGCGGCGTCGCGCGTTTGCCCGACCACGGCGAACAACGGCTGCCCATGGAAAATCACGGTATCGAACGCAAGCAACGGCTCGTCCGCGAACGCAGGCGCTATGTCGTTGCGGCCGGGAATGTCGGCTGGCGTCAGGACGGCGATCACGCCTGGCGCTGCACGCACCAATTCAAGATTAATCGAGACGATGCGGCCGTTGGCTTTCGGCGAGAGCCCGCACGCGACG
>CAMDPA010000057.1 GCA_945903565.1 Devosia equisanguinis
TCGAGTATCCCTTCGCCATCGCGATCCCCGCCGTTGCTGCCGGTGGAATCCGAATCTGATTTGCGCGTCCGAGGGAATCCCCTGTAACTGTTTTGATTCACATCAAGTGGAAAGCGCTCTAGTGGCCCTCATATCGCGCCAAAATCGTACGCGGTCGGGGCCATGTTTCGATTTTGGCGCGACGGGCCACTAGCGCTTGCCGTACTTACCGGCGAGAACCCTGCGTCGCGTCTGGGGGGCTGCCTTTGCCAACGCACGCAGGTCGGCAGCAAGAGGCGCAGACACTTCGATCCCCTCCACCGCCGAAAGTTTCTTGAAGGCAGCCGTGCCAAGCACAAACGGAATCGACGCAGTCCCGCTCCGGCTCTGAAGGCGCGATGGCTTTGCTGTTTTCTTTCCCATAGGGCAACTGTAGCATGTTGCGCGATGGGGTGCAGCCGTCTGAAAGCAGCAATTTGATATCGGGCTGTGCAACTTGACTGGGTGCATAGCCTGCTGGTTCGTTGGCCGTCGCGCCGGACACGCGGCGTCGCCACACGCTTTAACGTCAACTGACAAAGCCCCCCATGACCGACATCGCGACACGCGTCTATAATCACGCCTGGAAGATCGATCCGATCGTGCGGTCGGTGCTCGATACCGACTTCTACAAGCTGCTGATGACGCAATCGATCCACCGCCGTCATCCCCAGACGCGGGTCACCTTCGGTGTCGTCAACCGCACCACGCGCATTCCCCTCGCCCGCCTGATCGATGCCGGTGAACTGCGCGAGCAGCTCGATCACGTTCGCACCCTGTCGTTGTCGCGCGGAGAAAGCACCTGGCTGCACGGCAATATGTTCTACGGCAAGCGCCAGATGTTCACGCCGGACTACATCGCGTGGCTCGAGGGCTTCCGCTTCCCGGCGTATCATCTGGAAACCAAGGGCGATCAGCTCGAACTGGTGTTCGAGGGGCCGTGGATCGAGACGACGATGTGGGAGATTCCCGCGCTCGCCGTGATCGTCGAGCTGTACTCGCGCGCCGTCACCAAGGACATGGGCAAGTTCGAGCTGCAGGTGCTGTACGCGCGCGCGATGTCCCGCGTGTGGGAAAGAATCCAGCGGCTGCGCAAACTCGACGACCTGCACATCGCCGACTTCGGCACACGCCGCCGCCACGGTTTTCTGTGGCAGGACTGGTGCGTACAGGCGATGATGGAAGGACTCGGGCCCGCGTTCCTGGGCACCTCGAACTGTCTCATCGCCAAGCACCGCGAAGTCGAGGCGATCGGCACTAACGCGCACGAACTGCCGATGGTGTACGCCGCGCTCGCGGGCGACGATGCGGCGCTGGAACGTTCGCGCTACGACGTGCTCGCCGATTGGCAGAAGGACTACGACGGCAATCTCCGCGTGATCCTGCCCGACACGTTCGGCACACCGGGCTTTCTCGATAACGCGCCGGATTGGGTGGCGCAGTGGACGGGAATACGGATCGATTCCGGCGACGCAATCGCCGGTGGCGAACTCGCCATCGACTGGTGGAAGCGCCGCGGCCAAGACCCCAGCAAGAAGCTCGCAATCTTCTCCGATGCGCTCGACATCGACGACATCGAGCGCCTACACGCGCACTTCAAGGGCCGCATCCGGCTGGGCTTCGGCTGGGGCACGCTGCTGACCAACGATTTCCGCACGCTCGTTCCCGACGGCCGGCTCGATCCGTTCTCGATCGTCTGCAAGGTGCTGTCGGTCGACCGGCGTCCGGCCGTGAAGCTGTCCGACAACCCAGCCAAGGCGCTGGGCCCGCCCGATGAGGTTGCACGCTATCGGCGCGTGTTCGGTGCCCCTGCCACGGCATCGGCGGCGGTGCTCGTGTAGCGGACTCCGGCCGACTCAAGCCTTCCCCCCATTTACCGCTGCGATGTCGAACTGCGTCGTGCGGCGATAGCTGTCGAGGATGTCGTCGCGCTCGGCCTTGGGCAGCACGGCTTCGATGTCGGTGAACGGCTGGTAGCCCGAGCGCTGCTCGGCCAGCTCGATGATGTGATCGGGCGGCTTCGTGCGGTTGGTGCGCACGATCTCCGACGTGAGGGGCAGCCGCGCGGTCTCATAGGCGGCAAGCGCGCGCTCGATATCGCCGCCGCGTGTCAGTTCGCGCGCCAGCACGTCGGCATCGATGATCGCCTGTGCCGCGCCGTTGCCGCCGCGCGGATACATCGGATGCGCCGCATCGCCCAGCAACGTGATGCGCCCGAACGTCCAGCGCGGCAGTGGATCGCGGTCGACCATCGGATATTCGAGCACCGGCACACTCGCTTCGAGCAGCGCGGGAATATCGAGCCAGGGGAAGCGCCAGTGCGCGAACGCGGGCAGGAAATCCTCGAGGCGGCCCGTCTTGCTCCAGTCGTTGGGCGCGTCGACGTGGCGGCGGATCTCCGCCACCCAATTGATGAGCTGCGTGCCGTCGTCGTAGTCGCGGATCGGATAGATCACGAGCTTGCCGGTCGAGATCGGGCCGACACGCGTGAGCGTCGCGCCGGAGAGGAACGGTTTTCCGCGCGCCACACCGCGCCACATATTGATGCCGCCGAACACCGGCTTGCCTTCGCCGGGATAAAGCTGTCGGCGGATCGCGGAATGAATGCCGTCGCAGGCGATCACCGCGTCCGCGCGGATCGATGCGAGGCCGCCGCTGAAGTGGACATCGACCCCTTCTGCATTCTGCGCGAACCCCGTGCACGGATGGCCCAAGTGGACGCGCTCCGGGCCGATCGCCTTTAGCGTCGCGTCAAGCAACACCTGATGCAGATCCGCACGATGGATCGAGATGTGTGGCCAGTTATAGCCCGCCAGCAGGCCCGACGGTTCCTCGTGCAGCAGCTGGCCGTGCTGCGTGTAGAAAGCGAACTGTCGTGTCTTGATCCCCACGCGCGACAAGGGTTCTTCCAAGCCCAGCTCGTAAAGCCGCCGCACCGCATGCGGGAACAGATTGATGCCGACGCCGAGAGGTTTGAGTTCACGCGCGGCCTCATAGATGCGAACCGCGATGCCGGCGCGGCTCAGATAGAGCGCGGTCGCGAGGCCGCCGATCCCGCCGCCGACGATCGCGATGTTCATGTGCTTTCACTCCCGCGGGAACTTTGATTTCGACGCGCCAGGGTCAGACCCGCAGGGTCGGACCCCTATGGTGGCGCACGCTGCGCTATGAAGGGGACACCCGCCCCGATATGTTGCCGCCAGAAGTACGATATCGGCAAAGGCAATGCGATGACGACCAGCGAAAGCACAACGGCAAAATCCTTCGTGTTGGAGGAGGCAACAATCGCTGATCTGCATGCGGCGATCCGGGCCGGCGACGTCACGGTTGTCGAGGTCGTGCAGCACTATATTGCGCGCGCGCGCGCCTTCAACGGTGTCGCCAGCGTGCTCGTCACCGCCGATGGTAAAGCGGTGCCCGAAGCAAGCGGCACCGTGCGCGCCGGCGCGCCGCTGCGCTTTCCCGCCCAAACCGTCAACGCCGCCGATGTGCTCCCCGATATCGCCCGCTACACAGGCCCGCCGCTCGAATACGGTCGCATGCAGGCCACCGCCTCCGACGCGCGCGCCATGCAGCAGTATGGCATGATCGCTGGCATTCCCAACGGAACGCAGCTCAACGCGCTCGCGACCTTCAACATCCGCGGCGAGCGCTCGGTGACATGCCCCGACGATTTCGACCGGCACCCCAAGGACGGCCCATTGCCGCCTGATGCACCGCCCGTATGCGAGCTCTTCCGCCGCCTGCCCGACGCGCTCGAATCCGCCGCCGCCCTCGACGCCACGCACGGCCGCACCCCCGACCTCGACGCCATGCCGATGTACGGCGTCGTGTTCTCGTTCAAGGACCCGTTCGACACCAAGGACATGCGCTCCACCGGCGGCGGCGACGCGCGCTACGACATCGATTTCCCCGCCAGGGACCACGTGCTCGTCGAGCAGTTGCGCACCAAGGGCGCGATCATCTTCGCCAAGGCTCTGTGCACGGAATACAACGGCCGCGCCGGCGACCCCGGCGGCCGCCACGCGCCGGACGCGATCCTGCCCTCCACCATCGGTCACCAGCGCTCCACGTGGGGCGGCAATCCCTGCAACGTCTATGACACCACGCGCGCGGCCTCCCTCGGCTCGAGCTCGGGCTCCGGCGTGTCGGTCAGCGCGAACCTGTGCATGGCGAGCCTCGGCGAGGAAACCCGCGCTTCCTGCCGAGGTCCGGCCAACCACAACGCCGTCGCACTGATCCTGCCGCACAAGGCGATGCTCGGCTTCGACGGCGGTGCGATCGGCGCCGACATCTATTGCGACCGCAGCGGCATTCTCGCGCGCACGCTGGCGGACTGCGCCAGAATCCTCGATGCGCTGAAGGACCCCGTCGAGGGCTACTACGATCCGCGCGATCCCTACACCACCGTGCCGCGCGCCTCCGTTCTGGCAACGCCCTATGCAACTCATGTGTGGCCGTCCGCGCAGTCGGGCGCGCTGAAGGGCATCCGGCTCGGCGTCGTCAGAGAGTCGATGCTGTCCCGGCCAGGCTCGATGAGCGAGCGGCCAATCCTGACCGCCGCCGCGCAGGAGATCGCATCGGTACTGGGCGACCAACTCGGCGCGACGCTTGTCGAATCCCGTGATCCCTTCTGGATACCCGCGCCTGGCGTCGAACAGATGCGCACCGATTTCCGCCGTGCGCTGGCCGAGCTGATACCGGTGTTCATGCCCGATCTGATGTTTCGCCTCGGCGCCGATGGTCAGCCGGTGTTCAAGGAATTCGCCGCCGCGATCAAGCCGACGCAGTTCCAGCCCGGCCGCGTGTTCGGTTCCGGGAAAATGGCGCCGATGGACTATCTCGTCGGCATGGCCGAAGGCCGGATCGCGCCACCCGCCAATCTGGATATCGCCACCATCCAGAACCAGGAACTGGCGATGGCGTTCCGCTTCCACATCTCGCAATACCTGATGCGGCGCGCGGCGGATTGGCAGGCGCTCGGCTTTGCGGAAACGCTGGCCGATTGGGCGCAACTCAACGCACGCTCCACCTTCTGGGGCGACGACCAGCGCTCGGCCTTCAAGAATTGGGAGGAGGTCGATGATCCCCGCAATCCGCTTGGAGGTCGCCAGGGCGTCGACGAGCGCATCATGCTGCGCGAGCTGCTGCGCCGCGTCGACATGAAGGTGATGCGCGAGAACAAGATCGACGCCTTCGTGCGCCTGCATTCGCCGTGGCCACCCGCGCTCATCGGCGGTGCGGGGCAACCGGGGGTGTGGCAGAACCTCGCGCACGAATCGCTGTATGGCCCCAACGCCGGATTGACCGAGGTGCTGGTGCCCGCGGGCTACGTCACGACGGCCTACGATCCGGAGTTCCGCTTGAGCGCGGACGGCACCCGCTACGAGTTCGTGCCGTCCGACAAGCCAACGAAATTGGCAGCCCCCGGATTGCCGTTCTCGCTGGTGTTCCGCGTGGAGCCTGGCCGGGAGGATGTCGTCTTGCGCATCGCCTCGGCCTACGAGGCGGCCTCGCGCCGTCGCGTTCCCCCGCCTGCGTTCGAGCCGATTCCGATGGTGCGTGGCCGGCCGAACACCTGAAAAACCGGAACTACGTGACTTTACGGCACAATCCACAGCTTGCATTGGTTGTGTCAGCTCCCTTCCTTGACCCCCAGCCGAGACTCGCTTGAGCGTCGCCACCAGCGCCGGAATGTTCCCGCGCGTGGCCGAATCATCATTCGCGGCCGCGCGCAGTTGGATCCGTCGGTAACGGAAACGATTTGATCGAGGAGGCCGTTCATGCAAGTCGGCACGCGGATGACAAGGTCGTCGTCGGCCCGGCAGGCGTCGAACGCTTATCTGCTGTCGTGGGTTGCGGTAGCGGCGGGCGGGCTGGCGTATCTGGGAGTGGCGGCGGCGCGGCCCGACCTGCTGTCGATCATCCTGCCGGTCTGGGAGCCGTCACCGGAGCAGGTGATCGCCGGACGCAACGGCTCTGATGTCGCCGACGAGCTGGCGACGCTGCGCAAGTGGGTTCACGATCTGCAGCACGAGGTTGCCGCGACCAAAAGCGCGCTCAACGATCAGCTCCAACAGAGCCAGGTGATGGCGCAGCGCCTGACGATTGCGGAGGACCGGCTGTCCCCCGTGCGCGACGCCCGTAGCGATGCCGCGGCAAAGGCAGCCTTGCAACGCCTGCAGGCCCGCCCACCCGCCAAGGCCGAGCCGCCGAGGGCGGCATTGCAGCCCAACGCCCAGACGGCGCCGCAGACGCAGGAGGTCGCAGCCGTGGCGCCGGCTTCACAAGCTGCCGGGCCAACCGTGAAGGTGATCAATGCGGTGCCGAGTTCGCCGGTCGTGACCGGTAGTCTACCTGAGGCACCGGCAGCCGAAACCGCGCCGGCGGGTTTTGGTCCAGCCAAAGTAACGCCGGCACCGCCACCACCTGCGGGCGCGGCACGCGGGATCGTTATCGGAAGCTCCGAATCTCTGGAAGCGCTGCGCGCGCGCTGGGGCGACCTGTCTGCCCGCAATGCCGGCGAACTGCGCGAGTTGGCCCCGCGCTACCGTTTGGCGACGGATGGCCGTCAGGCGCCGTTCTCGCTGCTGGCGGGGCCGTTCGGCACCACCGACGACGCGCAACGCACCTGCGCGAACCTGCGGGCGAAGGGCGTTACCTGCCGCGTCAGCGACTATTCCGGCAGCGCCTTCTGACGTCCTCAAAGGCGTGACGTGCACAACTTTCGTGTAGTGCTGGACAGCACATGGCACCGGTGCTAGACGATGCGGCGACGGGGCCCGGCAGGGCCCCTTTGCTGTCGGGGCCTTCGGGTCTCAGCGGTAGGGGCGATTAGCTCAGTTGGTAGAGCAGGTGACTCTTAATCACCGGGTCGTAGGTTCGAATCCTACATCGCCCACCATGCACCCCCAGCATTCATGCAAAGCGCCGTAGGTTGGGTTAGGCCGCCGGCGCTTGCCGGTGGACGTAACCCAACAATCCCCGGCATCACGTAGAATGTTGGGTTACGCGCTACGGCGCTAACCCAACCTACGAAGAACTTCGGCACTCCACGCACTGCCATCAACGTCCCCCGCCCACAAGCGCCGCCCCGGCTGGGGATGACGCGCTGCCGCGGGGGCGACGATCCCGCAGAATCGGTCTATCATCCGCCTATGCAACACTATCTCGATCTCATGCGTCTGGTGCGCGACAAAGGCGTGCGCAAGACAGACCGGACGGGCACCGGCACCCTCTCGGTGTTCGGCCATCAGATGCGGTTCGATCTGGCCGACGGCTTTCCGCTGGTCACAACCAAGAAGCTGCATCTCAAGTCGATCGTGCACGAATTGCTGTGGTTCCTGGCGGGCGACACCAACGTCGCCTATTTGAAGAAGCATGGCGTGAGCATCTGGAACGAATGGGCCGACGAGAACGGCGAACTCGGCCCGGTCTATGGCCGGCAGTGGCGCTCTTGGTCAAAACCCGATGGCCGCACGATCGACCAGATCCAAGAGGTCGTCGAAACGCTCAAGACCAATCCGGACAGCCGCCGCATCATCGTATCGGCGTGGAACCCGGCCGACATTCCCGACATGGCGCTGGCGCCGTGCCATTGCCTGTTCCAGTTCTACGTCGCGGACGGCAAGCTGTCCTGCCAGCTTTACCAGCGCTCGGCCGACGTGTTCCTCGGCGTGCCCTTCAACATTGCGAGTTATGCGCTGCTCACGCTGATGATGGCGCAGGTGTCGGGCCTGAAACCCGGCGACTTCGTGCATACATTCGGCGACGCGCACCTGTATCTGAACCACCTCGAGCAGGCGGAGCTGCAGCTGTCGCGCACGCCGCGGGCGCTGCCGCGCATGACGCTCAATCCGGATGTGCGCTCGATCTTCGATTTCCGCTTCGAGGACTTCGCGCTGACCGGCTACGATCCGCACCCGCACATCAAGGCGCCAGTTGCGGTTTAGTTGGCGCAGTGTCGTTGTGGCGGCTCACGCCTTCTTGACCCAGCCGCCGCTTTCGCCCTGCTGCCAATAGGTGACGGCGCAGCCTTTTTCCTTGAAGACTTTCCAATTGCCGCGGGCGGCGGCAACCGCGCTCTCGTCGGTGCCGTCGAACATCACGACGAGGCGCGTGTAGCCGGTGGGATCGGGCGGCTCCGCTCCGTCGACGAGGAAGCGGACGGTGGCGCCGTTGGGGTTCTCGTCCGTCGTCGTGAGATAGACCGGCTGGCGCTCGGGATGGCCGTCCTGACGGCGCCCATGCGGCAGGAAGCTGTCCTCCCGCCAGGTCCACAGGTGCTGGTCGAGCACTTCCAGCCGTTCAACGGTGCCAGCCTGGACCACGGCCCGCCAGCCGCGCTCCAGCGTCTTCTCGAGCAGTTGCGGCAGCACCGCCTCGAGCGGCTGATGCTCGAGATGGTAGAACAACGCCTCGGTGGTTCCGCTCACAGTGTGTCGCCTCCGCTTCGCCGAGCGACAATTGCTGTGTGTCGTGCCATGCCGTCAAGGGCGGGCGTTGTGGGGCGAACTCAGCGGCGGGCGGTGGAGCGGCCGACTTCGCCGGCATCGATCAGCGCGCTGACGCAACCCGACGAAATCTCGGTTTGCTTGGCTTCCATGCAGGCCCGCAGTTGCGGGCTGCCGACCTTGTACTTCGGGCACAAGCGCATGTAGTCGCCCTTGCAGGCCTTCTTCACGCGCGCCGTGATCGCGGCGTCAGCGGGGGCCGCCATGGCTGACATGGCGAATGCTGACAGGGCCAGCACGGCGAGGCGGGATATGGTCATCGATCGATATTCCTAGCCTTGGATGGAGTGCGCCATTCTATCCCGATCGCGCCGCTGAGGTGCGGGTTGGCGTGTGGATGGTAAACTGGGCGGGGTCAGACTCGTCCTGCCGGAGGCAGGCAAGCATCGAGGGGCAGCCCCGGCGTCCACCATCACTTCCTTAGAAGAAACACCGCCTTTTCGCCGAACAGGTTCTGCAGGTCGATCGGCGAGCGGGTGGAAAGCTGCTGGCCCCAGGCGTTGAACGCGGCCGATCGCTCCACGGTTGCGCCGACCTTGTCGCACAACTCGGCGAAATCGATGATCGTGCACAGGTGCGAGTCCGGGCTGTCGTACCACTGCTCCGGCAGGTTCGGCGTCACGGGCATGCGGCCGTTGTAGAGCAGCTTGAGGCGGATGCTCCAGTGCCCGAAATTCGGGAACGACACGATCGCGCGCCGGCCGATGCGCAGCAGATGCTCCAGCACGACTTTCGGGCGCTGCGTCGCCTGGATCGTCAGGCTCAGGACCGCATAGTCGAACGCCTGGTCGGGATAGGCGGCGAGATCCTCGTCGGCGTTGCCCTGCACCACGGAAAGGCCCTGCGCCACGCACGCGTTGACCCGCTCGCGCGAGATCTCGATGCCGCGGCCGTCGACCTGCTTGGTTTCCGCCAGAAGCTGCAGCAGCGCGCCGTCGCCGCAGCCGACGTCGAGCACGCGCGAGCCCTCCTTGACCATGTCCGCGATCAGCAGATGGTCGACGCGGTGCGCGCGTGCAGGCGCGTTCGGCAACATCATCGGGATCATCAGCGGCCCCGCGCAGGAGCGATGCCACGTTTGGCGGCGGCTGAATTGATGAAACCGGACATGGTTGCAAAGAACTCCCGCTCTTCGAGCAGGAAGGCGTCGTGGCCCTTGTCGCTCTCGATTTCCACGAAGCTGACGTTGGCGGCGACCGCGTTGAGCGCCGTCACGATCGCCTTGGATTCGCGCGTGGGATAAAGCCAGTCCGACGTGAACGAGACCACGCAGAACCGCGTCTGCGTGCCACGGAACGCGTTGGCGAGCACGTCGTCGTGCTCGGCGGCCATGTCGAAATAGTCCATCGCCCTGGTGATGTAGAGATAGCTGTTGGGATCGAACCGGTCGACGAACGTCGAGCCCTGGTGACGCAAGTAGCTTTCGACCTGGAAATCGGCGTCGAACGAGAACGTGCGCTGTCCCTTGCCCTGGAAGCTGCGCCCGAACTTGCGCTGCAGCGCCTCCTCCGACAGGTAGGTGATGTGGGCTGCCATGCGCGCCACCGAGAGGCCGCGGCGGGGCGTGCGGCCCTCTTCTTGATACTTGCCCGCGGCCCACTCGGGATCGGCCATCACCGCCTGGCGGCCGACTTCGTGGAACGCGATGTTCTGCGCGGAGTGCCATGCGGCGGTCGCGACCGGCACGGCGGTATAGACGCGGTCCTTGTAGCGGGCGGCCCATTCGAGCACCTGCATGCCGCCCATCGAGCCGCCGATCACGGAGAACAGCTGGTCGATGCCGAGGTGGTCGATCAAGCGCGCTTGCGCGTCGACCATGTCGCCGATGGTGATGACGGGAAAGTCGAGGCCGTAGATCTTGCCGGTGTGCGGGCTGCGCGAGGCGGGGCCGGTGGAGCCCATGCAACCGCCAAGGATGTTGGCGCAGATCACGAAGAAGCGGTCGGTGTCGACGGGCTTGCCGGGGCCGACTAGCGTCGACCACCAGCCGGGTTTGCCGGTGACGGGATGCTTGCTCGCCACGTACTGGTCGCCGGTCAGGGCGTGGCAGACGAGGATGGCGTTGGTGCGCGCCGCGTTGAGCGCGCCATAGGTCTGGTAGGCGATCTGGAACGGCGCAAGCGTCTGCTGGCTTTCGAGCTTGAGCGGCTTGTCCGCTGCAAACCGGACGACTTGGCTTGACGGGGTCTCGATCTCGTTGGAACCCGACAGCGGATTGGCCGCGGCGGCTTCGAGCACCACGTCCGTGGCGCGCTCGGAAACCCTAGCATCTGGCACCGCTGGCCCGGGGGGCGTAGTGTCCGCGAATTCCATGTGCGCCTCCCTGTACCGGCCGCCGCTGCGGCGCCGGAAAACAGAAAACCCGGCCTCGATTGCACCCCGCCGATATAGGACCGGGGCGAACCGCATTGACCGGGTCGCGCACGGCCTGTTTAGCGAGTTGTTTAACGTGGCTGCAAGCCGGCCGGCCAAATCACCACGACGTCATCCAGCAATTAGCCGTGCAGAGGCGGCGGCGTCAAGGCAGGGCTGCGGCTGCAGCCGGAAATCGCCGCATTTGCGCGGTCCGCGTTGGCACAATAGGCTGGCCGGTGGAGGCGTTACGGCGTGGTCGTGGCGTGGATGGGTGATGCAACGGGAGGCCGGCCGATGCGGTGGCAAGCTGGGCGCGATTGGTTTGTGGTGCTGTGGGCGAGTGCGGCATTGTCATGGGGCCTCGGCGCTACCGGCGCATCGGCACAAGGGGCCGATACGTTCTTCAAGGGCCGCACGATCAACCTCTACATCGGCTTTGGCCCCGGCGGCACCTATGACCTCTATGCCCGCCTCCTGGCGCGGCACATGGGCAAGCACATCCCCGGCAATCCCGGCATCGTCGCCCAGGCGATGCCGGGCGCGGGCAGCATTACGCTGGCCAATTTCCTGTTCAACGTCGCGCCCAAGGACGGCACCGCGATTGGCATCGTGGCGCAGGCCGTCGCGGTGGAGGAGGCGCTGAAGTCGTCCGGCATCGCCTACAAGGCGGGTGAGTTCAACTGGATCGGCCGGGCGGCGCCCGCGGTCGAGCTGATCATGTCGTGGCATACATCCAAGGCGAAGCGCATCGAGGATACCCGCGAGCACGATACCCCGACCGCGGGGACGGGCCCCGCTTCGCCATCGGAGGGCATTCCGCGCCTGCTGAACGCGACCTACGGCTCGCGCTTTCGCATCATCAGCGGCTATCAGGCCTCCGCGATCGGCCTGCTGGCGATGGAGAAAGGCGAGGTCGATACGGCGCAGACGTCGTGGAGCACGCTGCGCGCGACCAAGCCGCAGTGGCTTCGCGACAAACACGTCAACATCCTCACGCAGTCGACGCTGACGCGTATTCCCGATCTGCAGCACGTGCCCGCCGTGGTCGAGCTGGGGCGTACCGCCGAGGACAAGGCGCTGCTCGCGTTCTATGTGTCGAGCGCGGAGGTTGGCCGCTCGTTCCTGGCCCCGCCGGGCATGCCGGCAGACCGGGTCGCCACATTGCGGCGCGCGTTCGATGCCACGATGCAAGACGGCGAGTTCAAGGCCGAGGTGGAAAAGGCCGGGGCGGAGGTCGCGCCGCTGACCGGGGAACGTCTGCAGCAGTTGATCGCCGATACCGTCAAGGCGCCGCCCGAATTGGTGGCGCGCATGAAGGCCATTCTCGATGCCAGCAAGTAATCCATCCGGCGAGCTGCCGGCGATCCCGGTGATCGAGTGCGGCCCCGGTTTCGCGATGGCGACGTTGGTGGCGCAAGAGGCGCGTGCGCATGCGCTGATGGACATGGCCACGCGCTATGTTCCGCGCGCGGCGTTGCGCGGGCTCGATGCGGTATCGCGGCGCTGGCTCGAAAGGCACGGCAACGCGCACCTCGACGAGATCGACGCCATCGCGCGCAAGCTTGCCCGGCCAGGCGCCTACTTCCTCTCGGTGAACTACGAATGGGGCTGTACGGTCGCGGTTGGGCCCTCGCCCGATGGGCGCAGCGCGCGGTTGCTTCGCACGCTGGATTGGTCGACGCCGGAGCTCGGGCGAAACGTGATCGCGGCCAACGTCGCTGGAGCAGCGGGGCCGTTCGTCTCGCTGACCTGGCCGGGCTACACCGGCGTGCTGCAGGCGATGGCGCCAGGGCGGTTCTCGGCCGCGCTCAACCAGGCGCCGATGCGCCGTCTGGGTGGCGGCGTGTTTGCGCTCGATTGGGCGGTGAACCGCGCGCGCGTATGGCGCATGCCGCATCAAACGGCGTCGCATCTTTTGCGCATGGTGATGGAGCAGGCGCGGGATTTCCGCGACGCACGCGCGATCCTGATACGTGAACCGATCGCGGCGCCGGCCACGTTTTCGCTGGCCGGCCTAGCGCCGGGCGATACGTGTGTGATCGAACGGACCGAGGACGGCGCGCATGTGATCGACGGCAAGGCCTGTGCGACCAATCATTGGCAAGGGCTCGATCACGGCGCCCATCCGCGCGGGTTCGACAGTCCGGGCCGGCTCGCCGCGATCGGGTGTCTGGCCGAGCTCGATTTCGATCCCGCCTTCCCCTGGCTCAAACCGCCCGTGCTCAACGATGTCACGCGGATCGCCATGGTTGCCGACGCCGCGAGCGGCCGTCTCATCGCTCAAGGCTACGAAGACGCCCGCCCGGCAACGCGCACGCTGGAATGGTCGATGGCGGCCGCGGCGAGCGCTGAGGCGTAGGCGTCTCTTCGGGACTATTTCGGACGCGGCCCTGGCGTGCTGAACCGCTCCGCCGCATCGGCGGTGGGCTGCTGCGCGCGCGCTTGCCGCGTGGGTAAGCTGGCGCGCACCACGGGGGCATCCGGTGCCGCCGCACTGCTGGAAGACACGGCCGGTTTTGCCGGTGCGCCGGCGGGACCCATGTAGCGGTAGTGGCCGGTGATGCGGTCGACGAACAGCGCGTCCTCGAGCTGCGCGCCATACCCGCGATTGTGGACGATCATGGGCCGCCCGGTCGGGGCGAGAACGTCGGTCACGACGGCGATATGCGACGTCGAGATGCGGCTGAACGGGCGATGATAGGTGACGATATCGCCGGGCTTGTAGTCCTCGGGGAAGCTCGTGATCGGTAGGCTCGCGCCCTGGGTCGCCAGGAACTTGCGCATGTTCTCGGTGCGGCGGTGATCGATGTTGGGATCGCCGCGGCGGCCGCGCGCCTTTTGCACTTCTTCCTGGAGGTCGATGCCGAGCACACGGTAGGCGCGAATGATGACGTCGATGCAGGCGCCGTGCAGCGGCACGACATCACCCATCGGATAGGCCATCGGCTGATAGCGCGCGGTATAGATGACGAGATCGCGCGATTGGGCGACCGCCGCCGCGCTGAGACGGCGGCCGAAGGTGTCGGCATCGACGCCGGTCAACATCGGCTGACGCTGCGTGCGCGCCATCCGGCCGACCGATGAGAACGCGGCGAGTTGCGCGCCGGTGGGGAGACAAGCCTGTTCCGCTGCCACCTGCGGGGGCGGCGCCGGCAGCGGTGCTGGCGGGCGGACGTCGAGGCTGGCGATCGTGATGTCGGCGGCGGGCGGCGAATAGGCCAACGCGGGGCCCATAGCCGTCATCTCAACCGTTATCTCGACCGGCGCGGCAGCCGGTGGCGGCGGCATCGGCACTGGCCGAACGTCGAGGTTTGCGACCGTGATCTCCGGCTGAGGCGGCGGATAGGCGATCTGCCCTGGCGCTGAGATGGGCGGCGCTGGCGCTGAGACAGGAGGTGCAGCGGCGATAATCGCGGGCGGCGGGATCGCAACGCTCTGAACTGGCGCAGGCCGCGCCGGGCTGCGGATCGCGATATCAGGCAGCGCGGGCGCGCTTGTGCGGCGGGCCTGTCCGGTCGCCAGCGAAATCGCGACGGCCAGGAACGGCAGCAGCAGCAACGCCAGCACGGCGCGATCGTCGCCGGAGTAGGCCCCCCATGAAGACCTCGAGGACCGCGCGTGCGCCTGCGGCAATGCCACGCCGGCGCGTGCTGGCTGTGCGACGGCAATAGCCGCAAGTCGCGGCTTCGCAACTGAGCGTGGCACAACGGGCGGCTTCTGCCGCGCCGCTACGTGCGCGACGGCAGGCGCCGGCTGTTTGGCGCGCTTCTTCGGTTTGGCCTTCGCGGGCTTCTTCAAACTCGTCTCGCTTGCTTCGAACACTTCGATCAACCCTGCCCGGGTCGCGATGGAGACCATCGCCCGGCAGGACTACGCTCAGCAAGTGAGACTGAGTCTAGTTGCTAAACGCTTATGAGATCATTGGATAATTCGCTCGGGCTGCTAAAAGCGGTCGCGGTGTTGCAGGCGGATCGTCATAACCCCGCCTATTTGCCGTCTATGCAACCTGAGGCGGCAGGCCTAGGCCTGCCTTAACCGAGGCCGGTGTCCAGCCTTGCGCACGCAACGCTGCAAGCGACGTATCGCCCGCGCTCTTGGCCAGTTTCCGGCCGGTTTCGTCGGTGATGAGATGATGGTGGTGATAGACCGGCTCGGGTAGATCCAGCAGCACCTGCAGCAGGCGATGGATGCCGGTCGCGGCAAGCAGATCCTCGCCCCGGGTGACATGCGTGATGCCCTGGCGCGCGTCGTCCACCACCACCGACAGGTGGTAGCTGGTGGGCGTGTCCTTGCGGACGATCACGGCGTCGCCCCAGCGCTCCGGCTGCGCAGGTACAACCTGACGATGGCCGTGCGCGTCGATCGCGGTGAAGGTCAGCGGCAGCTTTGTTTTCGTCGCAGCCAGCGCCACCGCGCGGTCGAGATGGAGACGCAAAGCGAACGGCTCGCCACGCGCCTTGCGGCGTTCGATCTCGGCGGCCGGCGCACTCTTGTAGAGACCGGGATAAAGCAGCGCGCCGTCGGGATCGAGCGCATCGGGGTTTGCGGCGGCGGCGATTTCGGCGCGGGTGGCAAAGCAGGGATAGAGCAGCCCCATCGCCTCGAGCCGTCGGGCAGCCTCGCCGTAGACGCCGAAGTGCTGCGATTGCCGCAACACCGGCTCTTCCCACGAAAGCCCGAGCCACGCGAGATCGGCCAGTGCCGCCTCGATCAAGTCCGGGCGGCAGCGCACTGTGTCGATATCCTCGATGCGCACGAGGAAGCGGCCTCCCATCTGCCGGGCCATGTCGAAGCCGACGAGGGCCGAGAGCGCGTGACCAAGATGCAGGGCGCCATTCGGGCTCGGCGCGAAACGGAACACGGGGCGCGTTGCACGATGCATCAAGGCGTGCGCCCGCATCGGCCATCCTCGCCGCGGCCGGGTTTGTAGCTGCGGTGGATCTGCTCGACGACGCGATCGTAGAATTTTTTCTCGGCCGCGGGATAGTCGAGTTGCCAGCCGTAGATATAACGGCCACCGCAGGCGAACGTGATCCGTTCGTAAGACCCGGCCTTCCTTCTTGCCCGACAGTACGAACCACGTGTCGCGCACGGGCGTGTAGTCGAAGGTCGCGTTCTTGTAGGACTGCTGCATTACGAACGCGCGATAGCCGGCGAGCGTTTCGCCTGACTCGTTGGCGGTCGCGACCGCGATCAGGCGGGCCTGGCCATCCCTCGACAACCACAGGCCGCCCTGCTCCGGATTGCGCGGTGCGCCCGGCGCGAAGATGCCGGCGGGTAGGCTGAGCGAGAACCCGTATTTCTCGTTGAGATAGGTCACTGCGGCGCCGGTCGTCGCGGCGTTGGCGGCGAGTGCGGCAACGCATACGGCGGCAAGAGCCACGTAACTTTGCAAGGCGCTACGGGCTGAAAAGAAGCGGTACATCGTCGGCCTCTTGTGTTGGACCCGGTGTCCCCGGCTATCATAAGCAAGGGAGCGGGCGCGTGAAATACGGCATGGGACCTATGGCGACACCGAAGCTACGGGCGAAGCGGCCGTCCGGTTTCATCGAGACTCCGGACGATATCGCCGCCGGGGTGAAAGCCCTGCGCCGCGCGTGCCCGGTGATGCGTCGCGTGCACGACGTCGCGGGCGATCCGCCGTTGCGGCGTCAGGCAGGCGGCTTCGAGGGGCTGGCGCGCATTGTCGTTGCCCAGCAACTCTCGACGGCAAGCGCGGCGGCGATCTGGCAGCGCGTGGCCGAGCGGATCAAGCCGCTGTCGGCGCGCGCGGTGCTGGCGGAAAGCGAAGAGGGGCTGCGCGCGGCTGGCTTGTCGGGCCCGAAGATCCGCACGCTGCGGGCCCTGTCCGAGGCCGTCGCGAGCCAGAGCCTCGATCTGACGCGGCTCGATGGTCTCGACGACGAGGCCGTGCATGCCGCCTTGTGCGAAGTCAAAGGCATCGGTCCGTGGACGGCGGACATCTACATCATGTTCTCACTCGGCCGTGCGGACGCCTTCGCGGTGGGCGATCTCGCGCTGCAGATCGCGGCGCAGCATGCCGCGGGCCTAGCCCGGATCATGCACCAGGGCGATGGCGTTGACCACGGTGGCCGTTGGCGCGCGGCATCGTTCCGTCCGGCGTGACCGGATCGGCGCAGGTGAAATCGTCGTGCAACGCGTCAGGGGTTGATCTGCCTCGTTCGGCGGCTTGTC